>JBCBGR010000129.1:0-7417 GCA_038526555.1 Pseudomonadota bacterium | reverse complement strand
AGCAGAAAAAATTATCGCTGAAACATGGGCGCGTCGGTTGTTCTTAAAGCATTCGTAGGCAACATAATCAAAAGAATTAAACCTTGATGAAAGCCCTCATCCTTTTGATTATGTTGCCTACGAATGCTTTAAGAACAACCGACGCGCCCATGTTTCAGCGATAATTTTTTCTGCTGAAGGCGTTCTTCAGACCCGAGCCAGAAAACAAAAAACATCAGCATCCGGTATGCTCCATCGTAGTATGATAAGATACAACACCAATGCGGAATTTGATGTCTCTGAATTACTTAGTGACTCCACAAAATAACGTCTACAGTTTTGAAGATCAGAAAATGTCTAATCCTAGGATGATGGACCCGCCGATCAAATCGGCCTGAGCGGGATGAAAGGTAGCCTCCTTAAAAATCATATCCACGCAAACCCAAACGCCGCCATCTTCTTCACACCCACCCCAGACGCGAGAGGGTCCGTTACTCTCGGCTTGGTGGGCCTGGACGGTGTGGTCTGATCCATGGGGGCGGCGCGTTTTACGGATGCGCGTTGCCGCCCGGAGTGAGGATCGTCGTTGCAGGCGGGAAGAGTGAGATACGAGTGGCCGTGAACTTGTGTTCGCCGCCATGCGCCCTCTCCCGCCCGGCGGATATGCGAGGCATGCCGAAAGGCTCCCTCGCCTCTACCCGCCTGAACAGGTGCGCCTATTGCAGGCCCTGTGACGCGACGGTGTGACATGCTCTGTCCGTCCGGGGCGCGGGTTTTGTCCGCTGTAAATCGGTGAGTTTTTATGTTTGCCCATCAGCGGGCAAGCCCGCGCTCGTGTCACTTTTGACGCCCCCTGCGCCCCCGCCGCGTGCCGTCGATGCCCGGTTGGACGATTTCGCGCACCCAAAACCGCCCTTCCGCTTGAGCCATCGCATGGCGCCGCCCTCTCCGCGCGCTATTCAGGGATCAGGAGGACAGGACATGACAGGATTCTTGAAGGCGCTCACTTTGGTCTCGGCGGCCGCGCTTATGGCGGGCTGCGCAACGCTGGATAGCGGCGAGGACGAAATGGATTGGCCGGATCCGGCGTCCGCTGAAGCCAATGGATGGACGCAGGAGCGGTTTGACATGTGGGTTGAGGCCCGCGCGGGCACGGGTGAGCCGGTTCACTGGTATTCCGAAGGGACGCTGCGGGCGTTCCCGGGTGGTGAGCTACTCTACAAGCTGGAGGGCTATGACATTTCCAATGCGCGGCGGGTCTCTGACACGCTGGCGGAGCAATATTCGCGCAAGATTTACATCTATCGCGATCCGGTCACGAACGAGGTCATCCGCGAAGTGAATGGCGAGCCTGTGGAGCCCATCGCCTATGATTATCAGTTCATCACTTATGAGCTGAAAGAGAATGAGGACGGCGAGGCCTATCTGGAGACGTTCGTGGAGCAAGGCGCAGAGCCACGCGTGCAGCGGATCGGCCCCGGAACGGACATTACGGTGCGCCAAGTCGGCGAGCTGAGCCTCTATACGGCGCCGCTCTTTCTCGATTTCCCGCTGCCGAATGGGACGCAATATGTGACGTTTGAGAATTATGATTTCATCATTCCGGACGAAGCCGAAGATGGCCCGGCCGCGATTACCTTCATGCGCTATGGCCCCCTACCGAAATTCGCGATCAAGGATGAAAAGACGATGGGCGCGATGCATATGCAGACCTGGCGGATCGAGGATTATGAAGACGTGCCGGAAACGCTACGGTCTTATGTCGAGGCCGACGCCCCGCTCTGGATGGAACCGCCAGCGGACTTGGCCGAGATTCGCCGCATTCAGGGACGCGGGGCCAAATAGTGCGGATCACGCGGCGTTTCATCGACGGTCCCTTCGGGCAAGTGCATCTGCGGGAGGCTGGCGAGCCCTCCGACAAGCTTCCCCTGCTCTGCTTGCATCAATCGCCGAAAAGCTCGCGGGAATTTGTGAAAATCCTGCCATTTCTGGCGCAAGATCGACAGGTCGTCGCGGTCGACAATCCCGGTCATGGGGAAAGCGATCTGCCGCCGTCTGAAGACGCCGCGACGATCGAAGCTTATGCGGCGTCGGCTTGGGCGGCCGTGGATGCGCTAGGATTAGGTCGCGTTGATCTGCTCGGGCATCATACGGGCGCGAAAGTGGCGACTGAAATGGCGTGGCAGCGACCGGACGATGTGGGTGCGATCGTCATGGTGTCGGCACTCGTGCTCACGCCGGAAGAAGTCGCCGCCTTCAAGGATCAGTTTCAGGAAATCCCGCTGGATGAAGCCGGGACGCGCTTCTCAACAATGTGGGAGAAGAGCATCGAACATCGCGGGCCGGGCGTGAGTTTGGAAGACTTGGCGGCGAGCTTTGCAGAGAACTTACGCGCAGGCGAAGCCTATGAGTGGGGTCACAAGGCGGCATTTGCCTACAACGCGCATTTTCCAGATCGGGTGGCGTCTCTGGAGTACCCGATCGTCGTGCTGAACCCGAAGGACATGCTCTATGACCTCACGCCGCGGGTTGCGTCGCTCTTGAAGAACGGTCGGATTGAGGATCACCCCGAATGGGGCTTTGGTTTCATGGACGCGGACAGCGAGAATGCGGCCAACGCTATAAGGGTAGCTCTGTCGTAAATTTCAGCTTTTCCATCGCAAAGCTGGCGGACACATCGCTGATCCGGACCTCAGAAATCAGTTGCTGATAGACGCGGTCATAATCCGCGACAGACGCGATCATGATTTTAAGGATGTAGTCGACATCGCCGGCGAGGCGGTAAAACTCCACAATTTCCGGAATCCGGTCCACGGTATCCGCGAGGCGCTTAGACCAGTCTGCCGAATGATCATCCGTCCGGATTTGAACAAAGGCCGTTAAAGGGAGACCGATCTTCTCATTATCAATGAGGGCAACCCGGCGCTCTAATATCTTCTCGTCTTCGAGACGCCGGACGCGCCGCCAGACAGTGTTGAGCGAGACACCGAGTCGCTCCGCGATCGACTCGAGGGACTGGGAGGCATCGACCTGCAAAAATGAGAGGATCGCTTTGTCTGTGGGGTCTAAATTCGATGACATGACAGGTTCATAGGATATTTTTTGATATTTAAGCAAGCTAGCCGCTTCCAACTGCGATGATTTTCAAGGGGCGTGTTCGCTAAAAGCAAGTCATGAATGATATGACCCTGCTTCGTGATGATGCTGTTTTGGCGCAACCTAGCCTCTCAGAGCCACCCAAGTTTCGTTGTTTGGAAAGGCTGATCGGCAACACGCCCATGATCGCGATTGACTGTTCTTACAAAGGCGAACGTCGCAAGGTTTTCGCAAAGCTCGAGTATTTTAATCTGTCTGGTTCGATTAAGGATCGCATGGCGTTGGAAGTACTTCGCCGCGCTTACGCGACAGGGCAATTACGGCCCGGCGACACGATCGTCGAAGCGACAAGCGGGAATGCAGGCATCGCCCTATCTGCCCTCGGACGGGCGCTCGGTCATCCGGTTATCATCTATATGCCGGACTGGATGAGTGTCGAACGTGTGGAGTTGATGCGGAGCTATGGCGCTGATGTCCGATTGGTGAGCCACGCAGAGGGTGGCTTTTTGGGCAGTATCGCCAAAACGCAAGAGCTGGCACGACAACACAATGACGTCTTTCTACCCCGCCAGTTTGAAAATCAGGACAATTGCAATGCACATTACCGGACAACGGGGCCTGAAATTCTGGCTCAGATGGAAGGGGCTGGTGAACGCCTTTCAGCGTTCGTTGCCGGCGTCGGAACCGGGGGAACGGTCATGGGGGTTGGCCGTGCTTTAAAAGCGGCCAACCCCACCATCCGCGTTCATCCTTTAGAACCAACCGAAAGCCCCACGCTTTCGACCGGCTACAAAGTCGGCAAACACCGTATTCAGGGTGTCTCGGACGATTTCATACCTGACATTATGTGTCTGACATCCTGTGACAGTGTCATCAGCGTCAATGATGGGGACGGTATTCTGATGGCGCAACGTCTCTCTGCAGAGTTTGGCCTGGGAGTAGGAATCAGTTCCGGTGCAAACTTCATCGGCGCGATCAAAGCGGGCATGCAAGGCGGGAACGTCGCAACGATCTTCTGCGACGACTCGAAGAAGTACCTCTCAACGGACCTGACCAAAGTTGAGCCTGTTCAAGACGGTTATCTGACGCCGGATATCGAGCTGCATGGGTTTGAGACCATCGGATAGCACCCTTTGAGGTGACATCGCGGATCAGCCTGTCTATGCGCGCACGCAATGAACGTGGGCGTCAAAATATGTGGTCTAACCCGGCCTGAAGATGTGAAAGCCGCAGAGGCTGCCGGCGCGTCGCTTTTGGGTTTCATTGTCGAAGCGAAAAGCCCACGGAAACTCACCCTCGCCAACGCATCTGCGCTTATCAAAGACGCGTCAAAACCAACAGTCGCAGTAACCGTCAACCCGGACGACACACTTGTTCAGGGCATCAGCTCAGCGGGCTTTACGCATATCCAACTCCATGGTTCCGAGACATTGGCACGTACGGCGGAAATCGCCCAATCAGGACTGACTGTGATCAAGGCTTGCCCCGTGTCGACTGCAGACGATGTCAAACTTGCCACCGAATATAGCGGTGCGGCGGACTGGCTTCTTTTTGATGCCAAACCTCCAAAGGGAAGCGATCAAAAAGGGGGGCATGGTCTCTGCTTTGACTGGTCGATTTTGCGCATTGCGCCAACCCCGAAACAATTCATCCTCGCGGGTGGTTTAGCACCTGAAAATGTCCGCCAAGCCGCGACGGAAACGCGCGCTGCGATTGTGGATGTCTCGTCTGGCGTTGAGTCCTCGCCGGGCGTAAAGGACCACGCTCTTATTCAAGCCTTTATGGATCAACTCACGTGACGACTGCCGCGACGAACATGACCTATCCCGACGAACGGGGGCGCTTTGGCGGGTTCGGCGGCCGTTTCGTGGCGGAAACGCTGATGCCGCCAATTCTTTCGCTCGAAAAAGCCTATGAGGAAGCGAAAGCCGACCCCGCCTTTCAGGACGAAATGAATGAGTTCATGACCCATTACGTGGGTCGGAAATCGCCTCTCTATTTTGCGGAGCGCCTGACCGAGCATGCTGGCGGCGCGAGAATCTACTTCAAGCGGGATGAGCTCAATCACACGGGTGCTCATAAGATCAATAATTGTATGGGTCAGCTGCTTCTCGCCAAGCGGATGGGCAAACGCCGCATCATTGCGGAAACGGGCGCAGGCCAGCACGGCGTGGCCACAGCGACGGTTGCCGCGCGTCTCGGTATGGATTGTATCGTCTATATGGGCGCGACCGATATTGTTCGGCAAAAACCGAATGTCTTCCGCATGCGCTTGCTCGGCGCCGAGGTCCGCGCGGTCCATTCAGGCACAGCGACGCTCAAAGATGCGATGAACGAGGCTTTGCGGGATTGGGTCACCAATGTCGAAGACACGTTCTACTGCATCGGCACAGTCGCCGGGCCGCACCCCTACCCGGCTATGGTCCGGGATTTTCAGGCGGTCATTGGCCATGAGGCCAAGGAACAGATCTTGGAGCGCGAAGGTCGCCTGCCTGACGCAGTCGTCGCCTGTATTGGTGGCGGGTCAAATGCGATGGGCCTGTTCCACGCCTTCGTGCCTGAAAATACGGTGCGCCTGATCGGCGTTGAAGCCGCAGGACGCGGCGTCAAAAGCGGGCTGCACGCGGCGTCTCTGACCGGCGGAAAGCCTGGCATTCTTCACGGCAATAGAACCTACCTGTTGCAGGACGAAAACGGACAAATTGCTGACGCGCATTCCATTAGTGCGGGCCTCGATTATCCAGGTATCGGCCCGGAACATGCCTGGCTGCACGATATTGGTCGGGCGGAATATGTCAGCGCGACCGATGATGAAGCGCTGGAGCACTTCCAACTCTGCGCAAAACTGGAAGGTATCCTCCCGGCCCTAGAGCCCAGCCATGCGATACCGCGCACGCTGAACCTCGCTAAAGAGCTAGGACCAGAAGGCCTCATCATCATGAATATGTGCGGACGCGGCGACAAAGACGTCTTCACGATCGCGGATGCCCTTGGCGAAGATATTGCTGCAGGAACAGAGGGATGAGCACGCGTCTTAAAGCAACCTTTGCGAAGGATCGCCCCGCTTTTGTCGCCTACATTATGGGCGGAGATCCGGATCGGGAGGCGTCGCAGCGCGTCATGAATGCCCTGCCCGGCGCTGGCGTCGATATCATTGAACTGGGCTTCCCCTTCACCGATCCGATGGCGGACGGTCCCGTGATCGAAGAGGCCGGAATTCGCGCACGGAAAGCGGGGGCGACGTTGACATCCGTCTTGGAAATGGCCGCCACATTTCGCGAAATCGACACGGACACGCCCATCATCCTGATGGGATACGCCAACCCTGTCTATCAAATGGGTTACGACGCTTTTGCTGAAAGGGCTGAACAGTCGGGCGTTGACGGGGCAATCATTGTCGATCTCCCCCCCGAAGAAGATGGCCCATTGCGGGAGGCCATGGACGCCAAAGGGCAATCGCTTATACGTCTGGCGACGCCTACGACGGACGCAACACGCCTCCCCCATGTCGTGTCCGGGAGTTCTGGCTTCGTCTATTATGTGAGCATGACCGGTGTGACAGGCGCGGCGCTCGAACAGAGCGGATCGGTCACGGACCAAGTGCAGCGCGTGAAAGACGCGTCTGGCTTACCTGTCGTTGTCGGCTTTGGCGTCAAAACCCCAGACCGCGCGAGAGAGATTGCCGCTGTGGCTGACGGTGTTGTGGTGGGGAGCGCGATTGTCAAAGCACTCCATGGAGAGGGCGAAGACGCTGCGCTGGCCCTCGTCAAGTCTTTGGCAGACGCCACACACGGCGACTAATAGTCTGCATCAAAGAAAACGGCCCGATCATTTGACCGGGCCGCTCTGAGTTCGTGGTTTAGCTCGTCGGATAAATCATATCGACTTCGACATTCGCGCCATATCCTGACACGGTCACTTTGGCGTCATCAAAGGATGGCATTGTGCCGAGCGGAACGGTGCCTGATGTCGCCCAGCCGTCGAGGACTTGATAATCGTCCGTCATTGAAAAGCGCGCATCATTATCCAGATCGTGCCAGATCGAAATGGCATAATCTCCCGAATCGGGCACCTCAAACGTCTGCGTGAAGGTGCCATTTGGCGTCGCTTCGATCACACCGCCATAGCCACGCATGGATCGATAAGTCGCCTCCGTCTGGATCGACACATAGAACGGCACATCACCGGCTTGGACATTATTAAATGTTACAGTGACAGGAATTTTCGCGGTATGCGCGGGGGCTTCAGTCTCGGCTGGCACGGCGAAGGCGTATGACCCCATCCCGACTGACAGCAACAATCCAGCCAGCGCTGTTTTGACCTCTGAGCATTTCTTTTGAGC
>JBCBGR010000128.1:0-7474 GCA_038526555.1 Pseudomonadota bacterium | reverse complement strand
CATGGCCTTCGACCCGCGCCGCCAAAGCCGCTTCGAGTTTCTTATTGATCGATCCTTCGCGCAAGCTGCCGCAGACAAAGGCGAGGGTGGGGGTGAAATCGGACATGTGAGGGGGCCTATGGCAGAGTGAGCGCGGGGGCAAGCCGCTTGAAGTTCGCTCTTTATACGCCATATCTCCCGTCATGGTTTACGGTGATATTGTTCTCTGGGCCGTTTTCGGTCCGGTGGTTCTCGCAGCTCTCATCTTTTCTCTGCGGGCCTATCTGGGCTGGCGCGGTCTGAAGGCCGAAGCGAAGAGCGATTATGGCTATCGTCGGACCCACAAGATGATCCCGGAAGGTGTGGATGAACCGACATTTGTCGAGACCTACCAGCGTGTGAATGCACCGCGCGTCGCCATCTATGCGGCCGGAACACTCTGGGCGGTATTGCTGGCGACGCCTGTGATTGCGAAAATTATGGAGGTCTTGCTAGACGGGCTTTGGCAAATTTCAGGGCGTCCGCGCGCCATTGAACCGGGTTATCTCGTCTGGGCGTTTATGATTTTCTTTGGCCTGTTCGCCGCTTGGGCCGGGATCGCATATCTGGCCGCGCGTCGCTATCATGCACGCGCGCCAGGGCGGCTCGAGGACGAACTTAAAGGTCAATAAGCTCGCTCATTGAATAGAGCCCCGGCGGTTTCCCGATCATCCAGTCCGCTGCTGCCAGCGCCCCATGCGCGAACACGTTCCGGTTCAGGGCTTGATGTCCCAGCGTGATCATCTCGGATTCTGAGGTCAGGCGAACCTCGTGCAGACCGTAGACGCCTCCGCCGCGTAAAACCGCAAAACCAATATCGCCGTCCTTGCGTTTCCCAACGCGATCATGCGCGGCGACATCGGCCAGTGTGACCCCACGTCCTTCTGCGACCGCTTCCCCGAGCATGAGGCCGGTCCCTGATGGGGCATCCAGCTTATGCCGATGGTGCATTTCGAGGATTTCAATGTCCCAGCCCTCTCCGAGCGCAGAGGCAGCCTGACGCGCGAGTGACGAGAGCACAGCAATGCCAAGGGAAAAATTCCCGGATCGGAAGATCGGGATTGTTTGTGAGGCCTCAGCCACGGTCTTGTCTTCCGCCTCGCTCAAACCCGTCGTTCCAGAAACAATCGGCGTGTCTGCGTTTAGATGCGGTAGCGCCGCCAACAAGGCGGGACCTGCGGAAAAGTCGATGATGCAATCACACGCAGACAGGGCCGCATAATCGGTCTGATCCAGTGTGATCCGGGCTTGGACATCATATCGGCCGTCGCTCGCGGCTTCGACGGCTTGCCCCATCCGGCCGTCTCCGCCGATAATGCCTAAAGTGCGTAATTGTGCAGTCATGGCGCTCGCTTACAGAATTGCAGAGATTTAAGAAAGATGAGGCTGTTGTTCAGTCGCCGTTTAGCGTTTCTGGTCTAAAGGGGCCTCATGACACGGAAAAAAAATATCGTTCTCGCGCTGCTTTTGGCGTCTGCAGGCCCGCTCGCAGTGTCCGCGCAAGTGGGCGTTGCCCCACAGGCGCGTATCGCTCAACCTGCCGCGCTCCCCGCCTTCACGCACCCGCAAAGCGTGCCGCAGGATTTGGCACTGGTCGACCGCGCGATGAATGCCACAGGCAGTTTTCAGGGGCGTTTCACCCAATATGGAGCCGATGGATCGGTCGCTTCGGGGACCGTGTATATTTTGCGCCCTGGTCGCGTGCGGTTTGAATATGATGCGCCTAACCCGCTGCTGATCGTCTCGGACGGTGTAACTTTGGTGCAGCAGGACCGCGCTTTGCAGACCTTTGACCGTGTGCCTTTATCAGCCACACCGCTCAACTACTTCCTGAAGGAAAATATCCGCTTGCAGGACGACACAGAAGTCATCGGCTTCCAGAAGCTACAGAATGAATGGCGTGTGACCGCACGAGATGGCTCCGGACAAATGGCGGGCGCGATTACGCTCGTCTTTGATCCAAACACGCTCGCGCTACGTCAATGGATTATCGCGGATGAGTTTGGCGGACAGACGCGCGTCGAGCTGTCGAATTTACGCTACAATGACCGCATTGATCCGCGTCTCTTTATCTTGCGGGATGAGCGCGAAGATCGCCGGGATCGCCGCCGTCGCTAGAGATTGTCGTCCCAGCCAAGCAGCGAAGCCGCGCAGAGTCGGGATCTAACCTAAAGCCGTGATATCCGAGGGCATGGAGTGACGTAAGGTCCCGGATCGTCACTGCGTTCCGTTCGGGATGACAGGTGTTAACGCCTGACGGACGTGATCATTTGCGCTAAGCGGTCGAAATGAAAATTTCGATTGCGACCTGGAACATCAACTCCGTCCGTTTGCGTGAGCCGATTGTCTTGCGATTTCTGGAAGAGCAGCAGCCCGACATTCTCTGCCTGCAGGAAATTAAATGTCAGAACGATCAGTTCCCGGAAAAGAACTTCCGGGCGCTCGGCTATGAACATATCGAAGTGGCTGGGATGAAAGCCTATCATGGGGCGGCGACAATTTCGAAACTCCCCCTGGAACGGCTTCCCACCCAGTTCTGTCCGCTGGATCACGCCCGCCATGTCAGCACACGTGTGGTGGCAGATGCGTCCCTCGGCGATGCAGGTGATTTTGAGCTACACAATTTCTACGTTCCGGCCGGCGGCGACGTTGCAGACCGGACGGTGAATGATAAATTCGGTCATAAGCTCGATTTTCTCGAAGCGATGCGCAGCTATTTTGAACAGCGGTTTCAAGAGGGTGATCAGCACCAAGTGATTGTCGGCGATTTCAACATTGCCCCGCATGAAAATGACGTCTGGAGCCACAAGCAGCTTTTGAAAGTTGTCAGCCATACGCCGATTGAAGTGGAGACGCTGGAAGATTTGCGCGCCAGCCATGACTTCATAGACACATCCCGTCTGTATGCCTCCGACGAGGAGAAGCTCTATAGTTGGTGGAGTTACCGTGCGCGCGACGTCATGAAATCCAATAAAGGGCGTCGCCTTGACCATATTTGGGTGAGCCCCGCGCTTATGCCTGCGGTCGAAGCGATGGGTCCGGATGGTCATACGATCCATGTTGGTTCGCGTATCTGGGAAAAACCTTCAGATCACGTCCCAATCGTGCAGGAAATTGATCTGTCTGCCCTCTAAAACTCAAAAAATTTGGCAAATTAGGCCGTTTATCCGTTCACAAGCAGTGAGTTCAGTCTCCTTAAAAGTGCGACAGAATCGCAGCTGTAGTTAACGGAACGCTACAAAAAGCAACCATAATCGCTTCCAAATCGTATCACCCCTAATGGAATTTAAGATTCTACTTAAGTTCCAGTAACAAAAACTGAGGGAATCATATGGAATCTATTATGCTAGATCCGTCCGATTATGTGGGCGTATCGTTCTGGATCATCTCGGCAGCGATGCTTGCCGCGACGGCCTTTTTTGTCCTGGAGCGTGACCGCGCTCACGGGAAATGGAAAACATCGCTGACAGTTGCGGCACTCGTGACCGGGATTGCCGCGCTGCACTATTTCTACATGCGCGAAGTCTGGGCGTCGACCGGCGAAAGCCCGACCGTCTTCCGTTATGTGGACTGGCTCCTCACAGTGCCATTGCAGATCGTGGAATTCTTCCTGATCTTGGCCGCCATCACAACGGTAAAAGCGGGGCTCTTCTGGAGACTCCTCGTTGCCTCACTCATTATGCTTGTCACAGGCTACATTGGTGAAGTCGAGCAAGGTGGTCTGCTATGGCCGATGTTCATTGTCGGTACGCTGGCCTGGTTCTACATTATCTACGAAATCTTTGCAGGCGAAGCCTCCAAGATTTCTGCAGAGCACGGAACCGTCGCGTCCAAGAAAGCCTTTAACGCGTTGCGTCTGATCGTAACTGTGGGTTGGGCTATCTATCCAATTGGCTACATTGTCGGTTACACAATGGACGGCACAGATGGCACGTTGAACCTAATCTACAACTTGGCAGATTTTGTGAACAAGATTGCCTTCGGTGTTGTGATCTGGGCAGCAGCTACATCTGATGATCACGCCAAACCTGTCGCGATGAAGTAAAACTCATCGATGACTGTCTGATTTCAGACACATTCTAAAGCGCTCCGGTCTTAGGGCCGGGGCGTGCATATTTGCCTTTATCTGGATGATCGTGTCGACACAGAGTTCGATATCACAAGATGCCCCGCGCTGGGTGTCACGCCATAATCAGGCAGTGCCCTGGATGGTGGCTGCTCTCATCCTCCTCTTTACAGTTTTACAAGCCGCCTCCGCGAGCGCGGCGCTCATCGTGGCGATTGCCCTCTTCATGTCGGGTGTGCCGCATGGGGCGACTGAACGGATCAAAGGCGGCGGGCATGTCACGCCGAGCCTCTACTTCACGCTCATTTATATTGTCTTTGGGATCGTTGTTTTCAGCAGCTGGCTCATCTCTCCGATGGGGACGTTGACCCTCTTCATGCTGCTGAGCGCCTGGCATTTTGGAAAAGGCGAACCTTTTGGATCCACAGTCGAGCGAATGATCATTGGGTTTTGGATCATCATTGGATCGTTTTTACTCTATCCGACTGAGACGCTCATCATTTTTGAATTTCTGACGGATCGCCCCGGCGCGCTGACCTCCGAAGCGCCGTTTAATCTCACCCTCTACGGGCAGATTGTGGCGGCGATGACACTGGTCACACTGACGCTCTTCTGGGCGCGGAACTTTCGTCGCAATCGACTAAAGCCAGGTCAAAGTGCGCGGTTGATCGCGTTGATCGCGATCTTTCTTTTGCTGCCACCTGTCCTCGCAGTGGCGACCTATTTCTTCGCCTTGCACAGTCTCGGTGAAATCTCCGACACGCTGGATCAGGTGAGCGAGGAACGCTTGTCCTGGAAGCGGATTGCGATCCTTTACCTGCCCGCGAGCCTACCCGCTCTGATGGGTGGCACTGTCATTATCGTGGCGACGTTTACAGAGAACTTTCCGCTCGCCATGGCGGCGGGTCTCGGCATTGCCTTTACTGTGCCGCATATGCTGATTGTCGAACGGCTGACCCAAGCCGCTTACGGAACGCCAAATCAGATTTAGAGCTTAACCTAGCCCGCTGCCTCATCATTCAGCACCCGCGGTTTGCGGTAGTATAGCTTCAGACCATTGGCCGTGCTCATGGAGTCAGACTGTGTGTTCAGAACCGTGCGCAGGCGGTCAAGAATGAGCGTATCAATCGTAATGATCAGCGCGGTGACGTAAGTCGCATACTCAGCAGAGACACCTTGGCTCACTAGAATATCTTGTAACAAAACAACTGACGCGCTTGGCGTACCTGCAGCGGCTGTTGCGAAGATCATGGATTGTATGCCGACGACAAGCGCATCACCCAGTGAGACATCAATGCCAAAGGCCTTCATGGCGTAGAGGCTCATCAGTAAAAGCCCGATCAGAGTTCCGACCATATTGATGGTGGCCCCAATCGTGAAAAACGGGGTCGCCTCATCGCCATTGGCGCCCATATCATTACAGGCTTTTTTCGTCGCAACAAGGGTCGCGATTGAAGAGGATGTCGAGAAGGCCACAAGCGCTTGCGGCAGAACAGCCCGCAAGATGAAGCCAAGGCCGCGTCCCTGAATGGCTGCCGTGACAACCACGATAATGATCCAGGTCAGGACCATCGCCAGACCATAAGGCGCGAGCAGCTGCGCGAGATCTGTCAGTGTTTCGACGCCGCCGGGTCGGTTCAGTGCCAATGTGATCGACCCAAACACGGCCAATGGGATTGTATATTGCAGGAACTTACGGAAGCCGGCGATGAACATATCGCTGATCGCGTCAGCTTCGCGGCCCAGCCCTAACCGTTTCAATGCGGCGCCAAAGATTAGACCTGTATAGATACAGATCATTAGCTCAGATGTAAGAACGCCATAAATCTTCTGGGCGAAAGGCGTTTGTCGCAATTCTCCTTCGCCAGCCCCGATTGTTGATGGATCGGGTAGGACGTTCAGTCCAGAGAAGAGGAAGTAAGCGGTAATGGCGATCGCCATGCCGGTGAGAGAGAAGGCGACGAAAAAACCAAGAACGCGAACGAACTTCGCCCCCAGTCCACCGGTTGAAATCGCAATCGAGCTCCCAATCGACAGGATGATCAGCGCATACATAAGAGGCTTGAGCGGGACGAAAAGGGAATCCTTGGCTAGCCCCGCAACGGACTTCAGCAAATAGGTATCACCAATCCTGATTGGCTGCGCTAGTTGCGCGGCCCCCAAAGCCCAAAACCCAAATGCGGCTAAGGCTGCCACCACCACCAAGAGCAGTAGCGGAATGTCGTGAATAGATTTCATGAAGGGAGCCCCGAAATTTTCCTGTCCGTCTGATTAACGAACAGGCCGATCAGGGCAAGTCACGAAATTAAGTGTTAGCTGTCATCCAGTTGAGCCGCTGCTTCGTCTGTCAGGTCGTAATTGTGATACACGTTGGAGACATCATCAATATCTTCCAAAGCGTCATTGATCCGCATGACTTGGGCGGCAATGTCAGCATTATCGATCAGGTTCTGCGCTTTCCAGACGAGGTTGACCGATTTGGCTTCCCCAAATTTCGCTTCGAGGTTGGAGGCGACTTCGCCCAGATCATCGCGCGCGGTCCAGATTGTGTGGACGGGTTCATATTCGTCCCACTGATCATCGGTTGGTTCGTCATGCTCGACATCGTCCGCGCCGGCTTCGATAGCCGCTTCCATAACGGTGTCTTCGTCGGCTTTGTCTAGCGGGTACTCAATTTTGCCCATCTGATCGAACATGAAAGAGACAGAGCCCGTCTCGCCCATATTGCCGCCATTCTTGGAAAAGGCCGTGCGGACCTCCATCGCAGAGCGGTTCGTATTGTCGGTGCTGGCTTCAACGACAAAGCCAATCCCGCCGGGGCCGAAGCCTTCATAGCGGATCTCTTCATAGTCAGCACCATCACCGCCCGCGCCTTTATCAATGGCGCGCTGGATATTGTCCTTGGGCATGGACTGCCCCTTGGCGTTGGCAATGGCCAGACGCAGGCGTGGGTTCATGTCCGGATCGCCGCCGCCCATTTTTGCGGCAACCGCAATGTCCTTGGAGAGTTTAGCGAACAGCTTGGAGCGCAATTTGTCCTGACGGCCTTTGCGATGCTGAATATTTGCCCATTTGGAATGGCCCGCCATGGGTCACCTCTTCATGTCTAATGTGTTCGAAAAAGATTGAACGCCCCTCTAGCGACGTGAAGGCGTGGCGGCAACCCAGGCGCTCACGCTCACAAGATAGGACCTCACGCCCACGTGATGTGCCGTGAAAAAGCGTTACTGGAACGATTGGTTCAAATGTGATGAAAGGCTGTCACCGCAGCAATCCTGCTGGGGACACGCCTCAAGATAGAGGCGAGACAACGAAAAGAGACTGCCATGTCGCACGATCGCACACTCTCCCATCTGATGACCTTTGCCCTGCTGGGCGGGATCGTGATCA
>JBCBGR010000127.1:0-7535 GCA_038526555.1 Pseudomonadota bacterium | reverse complement strand
TAAATCGCGCATCAGGTCATGTTCGGCATTGAGCCTGAATGTCCTGACGTCCCACTCGCGTAGGACAACGGGAAGGAGATCGTGTCTCTCCTTGTGAACCAGACATGAGGACGTATGCCGCCTAAGCAACCTGCATCAGGGCGAGTTCGCCAACCCTGAACGCGCAACCAAGGGAGCATGTCATTGCTGACCCTTGGAACCCATCGATCAAGGGATGTCCCTTGAAAGCCATTTGGAGATGTCGTGCTCCAAAACCATTGATGAAGGCGAGCCTTTCAAAACCATATGAGCCTTAGGGGGAGGCCTGAGAAAGCGGTAAAAAAATAGGCCTACGAGGAATAGGCATCGTTTTTTCAAACAGACTGAGAAAATGGATGAAGACAAGCCAAAGTCATCAAAACGCGCACCCAAAGTGTCTTGGCGTATTCCTGCTGGCCGCGAAAAAGAGTTCGACATGCTGGTGGCCTTGTCCGGCCTTTCAATGAACGGCTTTCTGACGGACGCGGTGTTTCGGAAAAACCGTCATAATCCGGCGCAGCTTAAACAACTGGCTCAAATTCTATCCGAAACGGCGCGTATCAAAACTGAGCTGCAATCCCAAAGCCTGGTCAGTGAAGAGATTGAACGTGAGTTGAAGCTTATTCGAACCGCGCTCATGTCACTCATGGGGCGGCGCTCATGATAGCGTTTGGTTCACAGCGAGCAGGTGGTGCAGACTTGGCAACGCATTTGGCGAACGCCGAAGATAACGAATATGTTGAAATCCACATGCACGGCTTTCTCGCGGATGATGTTCACGGCGCTTTCGCCGAAGCGGAAGCGCAAGCTCATGCCATGACCAAGCTCGAAAAATATCTCTACAGCCTCTCAATCAATCCTGATCCCCACCAACCTTGGACGGAAGAAATGTACGCGGATTACATCACGCGCGCAGGCGCTCACCTTGGCCTCATTGATCAACCCCATGTGACAGCAAAACATATCAAAGAGGGTTCGGACGGGCAGCTTAGAGAGCATATGCATGTCGTCTGGAGCCGGGTTGATGTTCAAAATTCATGTGGCATCAATATCCCCTATGACCGCCTCAAACTCATGGCCGTAGCCCGTGAGTTCGCTCAAGATCACAATCTCACGCTACCGGACGGTTACTATCGTATTCATGAGAACCATGAGCAGACATCGCTCTATGAGAAGGTGAAAGAAAACGAGACAGGCATCTCCAAAGCGCAGCATAAAGAGACAGTTACGGATCTCTGGCGCACATCAGACAGTCCAAAAGCATTTGTGGCCGCACTTGAAGATCACGGCTATATGCTCGCAACCGGAAACCGTCCTTATGTGTTGGTCGATAGCTTCGGGAAAATGCATGCCCTGCCGCGTATGATTGATGATCGTGACGTTCGCAGTAAGGACGTTGAACGTTTCCTCTCTCAGGCCTTTCCTCCTGAAAGTCTATCCACTGTCGAGGAAGCGCGCGCGGTCGCGGCACAACTCGAAGAAAGCCGAAAACAGATCGCTTTGTCGCAAAAACTCAAAGAGCAACAAGAGATATTAGAGCGGGATCAACAAAAACGCCGTGAACAGATGCAAGCTGATATTCTTGCCAAGCAAGACCTGCATCGGAGCGAAGCAAAACGCCTGTCAAACATGCACGGCGACAAAATCTACGCCCATGATTTACGGAATGCTCAAGAGAAATTGGAAGTCGACTTTAGACGTGCGGCTAATTCACCAACAGGTTTAGCTGCTTTCCTTTCGCGCATCACCGGCATGGATGCTGTGCGCAGGAAGATACATTCTTATCAAGACCGCAAACGTGAAGCATTACAAGAACAGGCGCGTTTGCTGATTGAGTCTCAGAACCGGATTGAACGCCAAGCCCAACAGCACAAACACCAACTCGAAATGATAGAAATCAGACGCCGTGAGGCAGAGCAGGCCAAATCTTTTGAACGAGAACAGCGATCAATTGAAATGGCGCAGCAGCGTGAGAAGGCTGTACACTATTCCAAGGGTTATGATCATATGCCGTCGGTACAACTCGCCCTAACGCCGCCAGGTCGCAGCGCGGTACCAGCAAAAGCCACGAGACGGTTTTATGCCCCGACTGTGAAAGAGGCGAACAGCAAAGGACGCAAAAGCCGGGAACAAGAGAGTGGAGATGATAATCGCAAAACCAGGGTTCCCGGCGATCAGAACCTAAAACCAGTACCGCTTTCAGCCTACGGAAATGATCCAGAGTCCTACATCGATGGTCTTAATAGTCCCGAAAACCAAACCGTCTCTTCCGAGAAACTCTCTGAGGCGTGGCCCACACCGGAAAATGAAAACGATCCCGACAAGGGACGCGGGCGTTGATCGCTATCGTCGCACCGCTATTTGCTGTCGTATTCTACGGAGTAAGCGTTGTACTTTACGGCGCTCTACTTTGCTTAAGTCTGGATTTCCCAATGCGTTAAACACTTCACGCAATAACGCTTTGAGTTCTGATTTCGATTTTGCCTGTAAGTTAAAATAGCCAGTGAGTTCCATCGGGGTAGCTCCTTTTGAAGTGGAGACCCCGCCAGCCGGAGCCTTTCTACCCCACACCCCGAGTAAAGGTCTTCGACTGGTGGTCATGACGATCACAATGGATGCGACCCGATGACTTAGTTGGCATTCCTGGCTAAAATCATGGACAAGACTGAAAATGTGCCGATTGGCACAAAACCCGTTTCCAAGCTTAATCCGAAGCCTCAGCCAGTTACCCAATAGTCCCGCCCCTTGCTGGCCCGCACCAAAAGACCGTGTGGCAAGGGGCGCTTCGCGCTTGTGTTCCGACAAGCGGGACTTTGGACTGTCTGAATTTCGGAAAACTCTCGTCAAACGCCCGACGCTTTTTTTTTGAAAGCGTTTGAAGTCGGGCTTGGATTTTTGACGCTCGCCGCTGGGCAAGGGTTCATGTGCGCGGCTTGGACCTGACGGTCAGGGATGAGTGACGGTTCACATGACAAAATGAACCTAGAGGAGATGTCCCATGACGATTGAATATAAAGCCCTGAATGACCTTGTGATTGCACGGGAGAACACCCGTAAGACCAGATCACACGACCAGATAAAGACCTTGGCAGCATCTATAGAGGCCGTCGGTATTTTGCATACGCTGGTCGGATATGAAGAAAACGGCAAAACCCATATTACCGATGGAGGCTCACGCCTGAAAGCCTTGCGGCTTTTGGCCAAAGGTGATGCGGAGTTGGGTGATCTTTTAAAGAAGATTCCCGTTTCGCTATGCAATAAAGCCCATGCGATTGATGTCTCACTCACCGCCAATCTGGTGAGACAGGCTATGACACCTGCCGATCAGTTCACGGCCTTTCATAAACTTCACCATGTTGAGCAGGTCGCGATTGAGGAGATTGCGCAGCGATACTTCGTAGATAGCCTCACCGTGAAGCGAATTTTGAAACTGGCCTCTTTAGCCAAGCCGATATTCGAAGCGTTCAAGGCGGGGGATGTGTCGTTAGAGATTGCCCGTATCTATGCAGGCTGCGGGGACATAGATCGACAGTTAAGCGTGTTTGACGAATGCGGCGTTGACGCATCGCCCTACAGGATCAGACGCGCCTTGCGGGAAAATACCTATCTCGCGACAGCGGCCAAAGTCGAGTTTGTGGGCTTGCAAGCCTATCTCGATAAGGGCGGCGTTCTGGAAGATGATCTCTTTGAAGAGAAGACCGTCCTTTTGAACGGTGAGATCATTGATGATTTAATGGTCGAAGCTATTGAAACGCTCAACAGAGAACTGCTCACCCAAGGTTGGAGCGAGGTTCACTATAGCGAAGATCGAGAGACCCACTGGAGCCTCGTTCAAAAGCTGGGCTACAGGCTACACCCGAAACTCAACCCGACCAAAAAACAACAAAAGACTCTCGATAAACTTCAAGAGAAGATGGAAGCTTTCGAGACCTATTGGCGGCTCTCGGATGAGGACAAGGCCAAGTATGATGCGTTGGAGAAAGCGTATAACCAGATAGAACAGGATGCGTCCGCCTTTGATCCAACCGACATCGAGACAGGCCTTTGTTACTGGTACTTCTCAGACAATGGCCCTGAAATCGGCTACTTTAAACCCCGCGAACAAACCCCCAAACCGAAGAAGGTTGAGCAGGATTACGCGGATCGTTTTCAGCGTGACGTGATGGCGAGTGCAGGAGATGCGCTCATGGAGCATTTGATTGCCAATCCTAATGCGATCACAACAGCGCTTGCCATAGCGGCATTGGAATCTTTCCGATTGCCATGTGTGAATTTTGATAAAAAGACCCACGGCAAGCGTAAATTTGATCGAGGGAATGAGGATGGTCAGGAAGACGCTCCTCGCTTTGATAGCTGGAATACCTCACCATCTAACATGATTGATCGGGTCAAAGAATTGGTGGCGATGTCAGAGACAGAACGTCAATCAGCGCTCGCCACTGTGATGCGACAAGCCTTTACATTGGGTGAGCAGGGGTCTGACTATGCCGACCAGAAAGCCTTGTTTGATCTTATCGCTGAGCAGTCAAACTTCACCTTGTCCGACTATTGGCAGTTTGGCGAAGATGAACTGAAATGCCTTACCAAAGCCCAACTTTTGCGGGTTCTGGGAACAATGGGGCAAGACCCCGTTTCTCTCTCTAAGGCCAAAAAATCAGAGCTTGTGATGATTGCGGCGCGTTATGCGAAGCAGCAACAATGGACGCCTGAGTTCATCCGTCCATCAGCGTCAGAGGCGATACAAGCGCCCCTGAAAGCAGCAGCTTAATCCAGAATTTGGCAAATCCCTTACCTCAGAGGGGTTTGCCACAATCATGGAAAATTCTGGTCGAGGTCTATATAATTATCATTCAACAACGGAGGACAAATGACGGAGAAACCCTTTTACCAAAACATACGTGAAGCCCTGCAAGACAAAGGACAAACAGATGGAGAGTTCTTTGTTGATCAAATGGACAGAGCCTATGACGCGCTCAAAGAGGCGCACAAAAACGCCAAACGAAATGAGCAGCGCAAGGCAGTATTCTACTACAGGCATAATGGTAGAGGCCGAGTAGACGGTACGATCAATATCGACCTTGAATACATTGATGCCCACACCAACCAGTTCAAAAGCCTGAACTATATCGCAGCCATCATTACATCGGGCGTTGGTCTACGCGATCCTGAAAAAGGCGTAGAAGTGTATGAAGTCGAATATCCGAACGGAGCGGCTATCATCGCGCAGCTCTCAATGAAGGTAGATTTGATCAATAAAGACCCGACACGCATAGAATCGCAAGAACTTCCAAACCTCTAAAGCGATCACAATCTGATCACAGTTGAGGGCCAAAAGCAGCGATTTACAGCGATATCAGGCGATGTTAGGTAGAAAATACGCCGATAAAAAATCAACCCGTCGGTGTGATTAAGTGATTGTATATAAAGGGATTTTCTGAACCGTGCGGTGGTGGGCGATACTGGGATTGAACCAGTGACCCCTACAATGTCAATGTAGTGCTCTCCCGCTGAGCTAATCGCCCCACGCACGGCCTGTCGAGACAGTCAGACTGTCTTGAAGGCAGTGCCTATAGTCAGGAGATGACAGACTGACAAGCCTTGGATTCAGCCCTTAAGCGCTTCCGTTGCACTTGCTTGCGAGATCAGGGTCAGGCGCGTATGCGACACCTCATGCGCGGTCGGCTTTCATCGCTATTCTATGGGGTCGCACTCTTGCTGGGGTCGGGGGTTGTCACCTCTGCTGCATCCCCTCTTACCAAGGCCGAAGAGCGGATCTGTCGTAACCTGTCGCATTGCCTAAAGATCGTTGACGCGCATCCGATGGATAGTTTTGACTATGCGGTTCTGGCGAATGAGTTCAAACGCTTCGGCCCAAGAGGGCGAGACGCGCTCATCCGGCGCATTCAGAAAGGTGGGATCGCGGCAGGACATGCAGCAGACCTCCTCGCTCTGGCACAGAACGCGTCTGCGCTTGCACCGCTGAGAGCATTAGATGACCATAAGGATGAAGAGATTCGCAGCTTGGTGACTCGCACCCAAGAAGCACTTCAGTTGCGTTTGACGGCGAAGCACTCTGATACAGTTTCAAAGACAGCCCGGACACAGGTAGCCAATGCGAATATTGACGTGGGCTCACCCTGCCCCGCCGCGACACCGATCCAGCCGGTGTCCCAAAGTCGCGAAATGCCATTTTTTGAAGCCGAAATCGCGCAACCCGATGCCTATGGTGCTTACCGTCCGAGCGCGACTTATCGCGTCCCGCACAGGCACACGCAGCGCGGAAATCTGACGAGCGCAGTCTCAATGACGGGCGGATGGCTCGCTGGCTACCCCGGTGGGTTGATCCGTTATGATGATGAAACAGGCGCGCCAGACGTCCTCAGCGATGCCTCCGTCATCTCGTTGCAACGGCATAGACCGTTTGATCTAGGCGGTGGCGTTTGGGCGATTGTCGAAGCGCCTGAAGGACTGCTCGTTGCAGACGTCTTGCCCCTGACCGTGATGGCGCGGCTTCCGGGTCAGTTGAATGGGCTAGGGCGTCTGGATGATGACCGCCTCGTGCTCTCCACAACGGCAGGTGTTATTCTCAGCCTGTCGCCAGATGGCACGGTCACTCAAGGGTGTGAGGCCCCCGCATGACAGATTCAAAAGCTTTCTCCGAAAATGAAGCGCTTAAAGCCCTTGCCAGCGTCACCGATCTATCGGGTGAGCGTGATATTGTGGCGGCGGGACGTCTGTCTGACCTGACCTATGAAGACGGACGACTCCGGATCATTCTGGCTCTGCCGCCAGAGACGACGCAGGAACAGGGACTCGCGCTGAGAGATGGGGCGGAAGCCGCGCTGAAAGATTTACCGGGCGTAACCCAAGTGGCAGTTCTTTTGACCACACACAAAGCCGCGCCTGAACTCTCAGGAGCGCCATCCCGTCGCGCCGACCGCAACCCGCACCCCAATAAACGCCCGGACGGCTATCAAGGGGATGCGAAAGTCAAAAAAACCATCGCCGTCAGTTCGGCCAAAGGCGGCGTCGGGAAATCGACTGTGACTGTTGGCATGGCCCGCGCGCTCACTGCCATGGGACAGCGTGTCGGCATTTTGGACGCGGATGTACACGGTCCGAGTGTTCCGACGCTTCTAGGGCTGTCTGGACGCCTGGAAAGCCGAATGGTCGAGGGGCGTCGCTTGATTGGTCCCGGAGAGGCGGACGGCGTTAAAACGGTCTCGATTGGCTTGCTAACAGGTAGCAATGATCCGGTCGTTTGGCGCGGCCCGATGGTGCAAGGCGCGATTGCGCGCATGCTCTGGGACACAGACTGGGGGGAGCTGGATGTCTTGCTGATTGATATGCCACCGGGGACAGGCGATCCGCAGTTAGGGCTGGCGCAGGACGTGGAACCGGACGGCGCGATCATTGTCACAACGCCGCAGGACCTGGCACTGCTCGATGCACGAAAAGGGGTCGGCATATTCTCGACCCATCCAATCACGGGAATGTCGACTTTCTCAAACATGCCG
>JBCBGR010000126.1:0-7542 GCA_038526555.1 Pseudomonadota bacterium | reverse complement strand
CGATCCGCCAGAGCTCGGTCGCATTCAACTTGATTATCAGTTTGACAGCCAGGGCCGCACAGTTGTGACTTTGACCCCAGAATCCGAGGCTGCACGCGCTGCACTCGTCGATCGCATGGCGACGATTACCGCCGCGCTCGAACAAGGCTCATCCTCTGGCGTCGACGTCAAGCTGGGTGATACGCAGGATTTCGGGACGGCCTTCTCAGAGGCGTCTGACGGAGACGCGGGTGAGGACAGCTCAACCGGATCCGAAAACGGTTCAGGTGAGCGATCGCCTTCTGAAATGGACACAGTGCTCGCACAGCGAGGGCATCACATTGCCGAGGACGGAACCTCTCGGCTTCATATGCGGGTCTGATTACCTGCGATAAATTGAAACGACTGAAAGGATTACAGTCATGGATTTTGGAGCCATTTCCAACAGCGTCGCGAAAGTCGCAACACAAGCCTCATCAAATACGTCAGCAGAAGAGGTGGTCGAATCTGCGGCCGATCTGGCGGCCGAGGAACAATCAGAGCAATTTGATACATTCCTGAATTTGCTCACTGCGCAGATTCAAAATCAGGACCCGCTCGCCCCAATCGACTCAACCCAGTTTGTTGAGCAGCTGGCGACCTTCTCCAATCTGGAACTGCAGGCCACGACCAATCAGATCCTTGAGGGAATTTCTAATCTTCTGGCCAGTGCAATCGGCGAAGGCGGATCACTGACAACCGACTCTGCTGATAGCTAGGGCGAAGAGCTAAGACTGGATCAACGATCCTGTCGTGAGAAGTCCAGGATCAACACATCATTGACCCCTTTTTCCTGGACCGTTCTTGCAGAACGCAACAATGTTTCCCGGACAACTTCGTACGTATCCGGTGACGTCATTTCCTCGTTGAAATAACCATCATTGGAGAGCTGTAAGAGTTCGCGAATAAAGGAATCCCGGAAGCGGGGTTCTTTCTTGAAGATTTCATCGCGTTTGCTTTCCTCAATATCAAGACCGATATTGAGCAGGACCAACGCTTCTACAGCCTGATCCCGCATCACAGGAACAACAAACTGCCGTTTAAACCGCATATAGTCTGACGTGTCGGTTTTCTCTGGCGTGGCGCTGGCGTCTTTTGCGCTGGCTTCGGCACCATAAGCGTCACCGCCTGATGCTGGCGCGGCGGCAGGCTGTGAGCCGCCATTGAGCATATTGGCGGCAAAGACGCCGCCCGCTGCACTGATGGACACAAGAACTGGAAGAATAAGGGCTTTCATGACAAGCTCCTGGACCTAGAAGGGGATCAGCGTATCCAGCGCACGCGTACCGGAGCGATCCACGGTCGTGCGGGCCACGGAGCCACTGCCATCATAACCGACTTGCGCATTGGCGATCTTGTCCAAGGTGATCACGTTGCGACGGCTAATATCTTCGCGACGCACGACGCCTGATACGAACAGGACCCGCGCCTCGCCTTCAACCTGCACATTCTGGCGACCAATGATCACGAGATCACCATTCGGCGTCACATCCGCGACTTGAGCCGCCAGGGTCAGAGATAGCGTCTCGCCGCGACGGAGCTGTCCGTTGCCATCGACAGTCGAATTCCGATTCAGATTAACTGCGGTATCCAGGTCACCATCTTCGGGCAGAAGATTGTCCCAGAGCTCGGCCAATCCGAACAGGTTGCCGATCCCAAAGCTCTCATTGGCCGCACGGTCTGTGGCCACAGAGGCGCGCATCTCTGCACTGTCATTAATATCGATGCGAACAGTCAGAATGTCGCCTGGGCCGCGCGCCCGACGATCCCCGAACAGTGACTCCGGACTATGACTCCATAGGGAGGCTGTTTGATAGGTGGCTTCAGCCTCAACAGGCGCAGGGGCATCGAAAATGATCGGCTGGTTATTCTCAACGATACGCTGCGGCGCTCCGGTCGTGCCGCAGGCCGTCACCAGAGCAGAACCCAAGAGGAGAAGAGAAAGCGTGCGATAATGCATTAGGGTGTGACCTCGACTAGACCTTCACCGACAATCCGGCCGATAACGCGCTTGCGTGATGATGTATTGATGACAGAGATGCGGTCACCATTCGCACCCTCACCGAGTGAGCGACCGACCGTTTCCATGGTGAGCGGGCCCTTACGGAAAACCAACGTCACAGTCTCGTTCCGCTTCACCTGCAAAGGCGTGCGGACGTGATGCGGGCTCATGACCGCACCCGCCCGAACAGACCGGACCAGTTCGCGGCCCAGATAATCCTCTTCGACGAATGGTCCGATGACATCCCCTTCGCGAATGATGGTGCCGCGTTGCAGTGACCGCGTCGTCGTGACCTGATCGGCGGAAGACGCGGATGCAGGCGTGATGACGCTGACACTGAGAAGCCCCACGAAGCTCAAGACAAGAATGAGGACAGCGCGCAACATAATTAGCGGATACGTGTTGTGGCCGATAACATTTCGTCGGCTGCTGTGATGATCTTGGAGTTCAGCTCATAGCCGCGCTGCGCTTCGATCAGCTCAGAAATTTCTTCGACAACATCAACACCGCTATCTTCCAAATAGCCTTGACGCATGATGCCGAAACCTTCGCTTCCAGCCGTGCCATTAATCGGTGCGCCTGACGCTTCGGTTTCCCGGTAGAGATTGCCGCCCAACGCTTCTAGCCCTTTCGGGTTAGCGAAGACATTGAGCGAAATATTGCCAATCACCTGCCCGGCTGCCGCGTTTCCGAAATAGGCTGCAACTTCGCCGTCCGGTGAAATCGTAATGCGTTGCGCATCATTCGGAATGGTGACCTGATCCGCCAACGCATTGCCTTCAGAGTTCACCAACAGGCCATCAGCGTTCTGGTAGAATTTTCCGTCACGCGTAAAGGCGGACTCGCCATTGGGCTGTATGATTTCAAAGAAACCTTTGCCAGTGATCGCCAGATCAAAATCACCGCCTGTTTCGGACAAGGCGCCTTGAACCATCTCCATGGATACAGTGGTTGGGCGGACACCCATGCCGATCTGAATTCCGGCGGGGACAGTCGATCCTGTTTGCGAGGTCAGCGTGCCGGGCGTCTGATATTGCTGATAGACCAGATCGGCGAACTCGGCGACGCGCGGCTGGTAGGCGGTCGTACTCATATTCGCGATATTGTTTGAGATCACATCGACGCGCATCTGCTGTGCGGCCATGCCGGTTGCGGCAATTTTCAAGGCATTCATCCTGAAGCCTCCTTTTCCCTGCGGGACGATCCGTGTCCCTGTTAGTCCTTGGGTATTTTTAGGTTTCGGTGATATTCGTTAATAATTACCTTCAAAGCCGCCGATCAGCTCACATTAGGTGCGTAGCGCCCGCGCCACACTGCCAATCCGGTCATGTTCCAGATCCATTAGCGACTGTCCGGCATCATAATGGCGCTGCACTTCAATCATGCGAGCCATTTCGAGGACCGGATTGACGTTGCTTTGCTCGAGAAAGCCTGAGGCGATCATGGGCTCATCGACGCCCTGCGTTGCAGGCGCGCTCCAGAGATTATTGCCTTCACGCTGCAAGGTCTCAACAGGGGCCGTGAAAACACCCACGCGACCATATTCGATCCCTGCTGACGATATGGTGCCATCCTGAGCGACACGAATATCCGTGGCTTCCAGTGGAATCGCAATTTCACCGCCACCGGACCCCTGCACCGGATTTCCTTGTGGATCGACCAGAATACGCTCAGCGTTCAGCATGAAATGCCCGGCCCGCGTGAGGCGATCCCCAGCGGGCGTCGTGACTTGGAAAAAGCCTTCGCCGGAAATGGCCATGTCCAATTCGCCACCTGTCGCTCTCAAACCACCATCTGAAAGGTCGGTCGCATGGGCAGCG
This sequence comes from Pseudomonadota bacterium, assembly GCA_038526555.1. Classification (GTDB taxonomy): domain Bacteria; phylum Pseudomonadota; class Alphaproteobacteria; order Caulobacterales; family Maricaulaceae; genus Litorimonas. The sequence goes on along the minus strand of JBCBGR010000126.1, from coordinate 3,702 downwards.
AGGCGTCCCATGGAAAGGCTTGTCGGACCAGATCCAGCTTCGCCCGCTTCAATATTTCGGATATATTCTGAGAAGACGCCCCGTTCAGCTTTGAAGCCCGTGGTCCCCATATTGGCGACATTATTGGCCACAGATGAAAACTCACGCATCAAACCGGATTGGCGCGTGATCATTGTATAGATCGCATTATCCACGGTTGAGCACCTCCTGATAGGTTGTCATGTCGTCCGAAAGCGTGCCGAGATAATCTGCGAGGCCTTCACCATTGAACGTTTCGGGACTTTGGGCGGCGGGTAATTCGATGGTGGGGGCCTTAGCCGACACACTCATGACGGCTCCTGACAGTTCAGCAATCCGCGCCTTAACCTTGTCATTCAGTTCAGCCGGGAACTCCATGCCATTATTTCGCATCCGGTCGACGACATCCAAGGCCTGGATCGCTTTGAGCGGATCTTCGGAACTGACCGCCTCGTAAAGACGGGCGGTGAGTCGTTCCCGGCTCTCCTCATCATCGGTAAGGTTGTTACTCACAGTCACCATCTGGCCAAGTTGTTTGATGTCAGCATCTTCAATGGCGTTGGCCAGCAATCGGTGCTGCGCACCGAGACGGGTTGAAGCGTCTGGACTGTCTGACAGGCGGTTTAGCGCTGTTTGTGCAGCAGGCGCGGCGCTGGCTTTGCGCATCAAATCAATGGCGATCAGCTGCTCCGGGCCATCGCGCTCTGCAAGCCATGACAGCCTGTAGCGCGCGGAGACAGGGTCACGATCAAGAAGGCGTAAGGCGTCGAGTAGAACATGTTCCGGGTCGCGATCATGATATTTCTGACCATGAAGACCTGCATCAATCAGCGTGTCAGAGACCCGCCGCATCAGTCGCGTATTGCCGGACAGGCCTGCACGGGTCGCAATGCGCAAACCCATAATGCGTTGCAGATTATCATCCATCTTCGCGAGTGAGCGCGTCAGCGCCCCTTCCGTCTGCGCGTCAAGAACCGTTTCGGGACTCGCGAGCACCTGCCAAGGTAAGAAGGACGGACCGCACTCTGCAGCCGCTGTCAGATCAACTTCAACCGGACGGCCATCATAGCTCGGGTCGATGAGATCAGAGAGTGTTTGAGCCAGCGGGATCGTTTCTGGTCGGTCTGTGGCCAGTTCAACAAAATGGCCGGTCGCAAAGCTTCCCTGCCCGCCATCAAAGAGCGGGGAGAGTGTCATGCAATCCGCCACGCCTATCTCACTCTCAGCACTATCGCTCACAAAGGTGCCGCTTACGCCGTCGCGTTCTCTCAACGAGACAAGACCATTTTCGCCAGCGGCTTCGAAAAGGCTCCGAATACGGTCGGCCTGACTGCGAATCTCTTCGGCCGTTGGCGCCTCCTGAACGTCTTCAGCGAATACAGGGCTCGAAAACGCCAAAAGCCCGAGCGCAAAAACGCTCAGGCTGATTCCCAAATTTCTGGGCCACAATTTTGTGGGCGATATACGGGAGCCCGTCCTCACGCAGCCTGTTTAAGCGCCTTAATTGCGTCTTCGACTTCGGAGAAACTGGGTCGGAACCCGTGCGGCGCACTGCGGCGCGCGACCTCAATGCAAATTGTCGTTTCATTTTTGTGCAGGCTTGACACCAACACTTCGCGCATCAGGCCGTAGAAAAAGGCTTCTTGTTCGCGGATTTGCTTCACTCGGTTCGCGAGCGGCCCGACAAAACCATAGGCGAGGAACACGCCCAGGAAGGTTCCGACCAGCGCGCCACCAATCATTTCACCAAGAACCTCTGGCGGCTTATTAATTGACGCCATTGTCTTGATCACACCCAGAACCGCCGCCACAATACCGAGAGCCGGAAGCGCGTCAGCCATGTTTTGCAGGGCGTGACTGCCGTGCAGCGCTTCTTCGTTCATTGTCTCCAGCTGCTTATCCAGCAGTTCTTCAACCTGATAAACATTGTCGAAATTCATCAGCATGGACCGCATTGTGTCGCAGATCAGTTCGACGAAATCGTGCGAGGACAGGATGCGTGGATATTTCTGGAAGAGCGCTGAGTTTTCTGGGTCTTCGATATGACCTTCCATCTCAACCGGGCTGTCTTCCATCAGGCTGATCAGCTCATGCATCAAGCAGAGCAGGTCCGCATAGTCCTGACGCTTCCATTTGGGACCTTTGAAGGCTGCGCCCAAATCTTTCATGGTTGATTTTACTGTGTGCATATCATTGCCGCAGAAGAATGCGCCAATCGCGGCCCCACCAATCATCATCATCTCAAAAGGCAGGGCATGCAGAATAATGCCCAGTTTTCCCCCGGCGAGCATATAGCCGCCAAAGACACAGACCATGGTTACAACAATGCCGATAATCGAGTTCATAGCCGTCTCACTACCGCGAACGGGTTAATTCAACGCTAAGTGTGAAACGATTTTGGTGGGTCATTCTGGGACACCAGCAGGGGACGTCTTTAAAGATTCTGGTCGTTCCCGAAAGGTGGGGTCCAAGCCACGGTTCAGCCGCACCGCCTTGCGACCTTTATCTGCGCCGAGCGCTGCATCTGTCAGCCGGACGGGGCCATCACCCATCTCCACATCCAGATCGAGTTGATCAAACCGCAGGCCGGGCAGCGCCACAACTTGTCCAATTTCCAACCGGGTACAATCCGCGACACTTAAAGAAACACGATCACCCACAGCCCTGACTTCGACATGGCAAGGTCCGAGACGTGGCGGCAGAGAGGGTGCCTCATCTGTCTGCGCCGCAGCCGCTTGATCAGCTTCGGAAATGAGCATGTCATGCGACATGAGAAGCGTGAGTTGCAGGTCTTCTTTGCTCACACCCTTGAGACGCAAGGTCAGGCAGAGCGTTTCCAACGGTTCAAAAATATCGAGCACGATCGGAATTTCATCTGTTGCCCATTGCGGCGGCGTGCTCGCGGCGCTCATTATGGACGTCCGGCTAATACGTGCGCCCAAGGCAGCCATATTCTGTAGCGCAAACGGGCGTAGGGCCGATAATGCCTCCGCGTCTGGCTCGCCATCAATCCGTAGGAGTGTCTTAACCGCATGATCAGCGAGCGCAGGATTCGCGCAGAGCGCCGCACGCTGCGAAGGACGCTCACCCCGGCAGGAGACAAGCCTGTCTGAGAGTATGTCAGCCGTTGGCTGCTCCCATTCAACGGATAGGCATTCAATCTCAACTTCTTCCAGGGAGAGCCAGTTGAGCAAGATGGGTTCGAGGTCGGCGATGATACGATCCGCCAAGCGCGCTTCATCCGGACGGATTTGAACCGGCTCATTCGCAATAGCTATTTTCCGGGCAATCACGGACACGGGTGAATCTTTCAGCGCTCTATCGATCCGTCCTGGATCGTGTTTCGAGCCACCCGTCTCACCAAAAGGTTGCGCAAAGGTTGACGCCGCGCCTGATATTCATGGTCTATCAACCATGCTCGCTATCACTTTTGAAACCATACGGGCCTAAGAGGTGATCTCAGCGCAGGATTTCGCTCAAGACTCACATCTATTCAGATGTCAAATCTATGAAGAGGTAGGCCATGAGCGGCGGACAGCAGATCATCATCAAACGCCCCAAAGTCGTGAAAGGCGATGGTCATCATGGCGGCGCCTGGAAAGTCGCCTATGCCGACTTCGTGACTGCGATGATGGCCTTCTTCCTCCTGATGTGGCTGCTGAACGCGACGACAGAAGATCAGCG
>JBCBGR010000125.1:0-7583 GCA_038526555.1 Pseudomonadota bacterium | reverse complement strand
GCTTATGAAGCTCCGGCATGCCGTTCGCGCGAGGCCCTTGGAACCGTAGCACCGCCACAAAGTCGCGCTCTAATTCACCGGCTTTATGAAGGTCGATAAGGTCATTTTGGTCTTCAATGACAATGGCTGCGGCTTCCACAAACCAGTTCTCGCGTTTCACCGCTGAGACTTTCATGACCCCACGTCCGAGATTACCGGACATTAGCGCCAACCCACCATCCGGACGGAAAGCTTGGTCAAGACTGGTGAGAACCTCTTTGTCGAGGCTCTCATTTGGGCCTTGTCGCCAGACAATGGTGTCGGCTTCTGCATGGGCATTGCGGAAAGGTTCACGCGTATATTCTGCTAAGCCATCTCCACCTGCGACTGTCGTCACATCCTTATGGACGAGCCCTTCTGAGAGCAGTTCACCGATCAGGTAAGCCATGCCACCCGCCGCGTGGAAATGGTTCACATCGGCCGTCCCATTCGGATAAATCCGGCAGATGAGCGGCACGATTTTCGAAATCTCCGCATAATCGTCCCAATTGATCAGGATGCCCGCACTTCGCGCAATCGCTGAGAGATGAATCGTAAGATTGGTCGAGCCACCCGTCGCCATCAGCCCGACCAGCCCGTTCACAATGGCGCGTTCGTCGATCACGTCGCAACCGGGCGTAAAGTCATCCGCCATATTCGTGATTTGTGTCGCGCGGCGTACTGCCTGCGCGGTCATAGCGTCCCGTAGGGGCGTGTTTGGATGGATGAAGGAACTGCCGGGCAATTGCATGCCCATAATTTCCATCAGCATCTGGTTCGTATTCGCCGTCCCATAGAAGGTGCATGTTCCGGGCGAATGATAGCTGGCCGCCTCTGCTGCCAGCAACTTGTCACGCCCGACCTCTCCAGCGGCAAATTGCTGGCGGACTTTGGCTTTTTCCGGGTTTGGGATGCCCGACGGCATCGGACCCGCGGGCACAAAAATATGCGGCAGATAACCGTAGCGTAGCGCCGCAATCATCAGGCCTGGCACGATCTTGTCGCAAACACCCAAATGAAGCGCAGCATCGAAGCAATCATGGGATAGGGCAACGGCTGCGCCTTGCGCAATGACATCGCGAGAGAAGAGCGACAGCTCCATCCCGTCTTGGCCCTGCGTGACGCCGTCACACATGGCAGGGACGCCGCCCGCAACCTGCGCTGTCGCCCCATTCCGGCGCGCAGCATGGCGGATAATTTCTGGAAATCTTTCAAAGGGCTGATGGGCGGACAGCATGTCGTTATAAGCTGTCACAATCCCGATATTCGGCCACTTCGCGCCCAACATCTGTGTCTTCTCAAGGACAGGACAAGCCGCAGACGCATGGGCGAGATTGCCTTCAGAGAGGCGGTTACGCCGTGGTCCGGGTCGCATATTCTCTTTACAAGCGTCCAGATAGGCTGCGCGAGGCTTTGATGAGCGCGCGACAATCCGATCTGTGATCGCCTGTAACTCTGCACGGACCGTCATGACTGGGTCTCCACGGCAAATATTGTAAGTTTATGCCCTAAGCGTGTCAGCGCCTTAACAGGTGCCTCATGTTCGGATTTTTCCAAAGCCTGCAAGAACACGTCGGTTTTCTCAGCACTTGTCAGAAGGAGAACGCTGGTTCGTGCCGCCATAACCGCTGACAAAGTCAGGGTCATGCGTTCCGGGTTCGTCCCTGCCCCCTCGCATCCGGACGCATCAACAGCGCCTAGAATATCAGAATTGTTAGGATCAAGCGCACTCTCAAGGCCCTGACTGTTTGGGAACCAGGACGCCGTGTGGCCATCCAGCCCCATGCCAAGAACGCACAAATCAAACGGTTGGGCGATGCTCGCTAATGCTTGGGTCGCCGCTTCAAGTCCCTCTTCCGCTGTTGTGTGCCCGTTATAGAGCGGGACGAAGTGTGAGCCCGCTGCAGGTGAATCAGCCAAACAATTCTTGATAAAGTCTGCATTCGAGGCCGAATGCCCACTCGGCACCCAGCGTTCATCCACCAAGCTGATCCCAATACCCTTCCAAGCCAGCGGCGCTTGCGCCAATGCGCGGTAAATCGGTTCTGGGCTTGAGCCACCTGAGAGCATTAAGCTAGCGCGGCCGCGCTGATCCAAAGCTTCACTCAGCGTATCAGCGAGGAAAGTCGTTGCCGCAGAGACCAGCGTTTCTTTCTGATCAAAGTATCGAATATTCACGTCTGTCATGACGCGTCCGACCAGTGATCGCCCTGCTGTTCCAGCATAAAGCGTGCGGCATCGGGGCCATCTTCACCCGCTGGATACAGGCTGAGGCGCTGGTTTGTGGCTTCCCACGCTTCAATGATACCATCGACCCAACGCCAGGCGGCCTCAACCTCATCACGACGCATGAAGAGTGACAGATTTCCGCGCACGACATCCATGAGAAGACGTTCATAGGCATCCGGGTAGCGAACTGTGAAATTATCCGCATAGGACAGGTTCAAAGGTAAGGTTTTCAACCTCAAACCACCCGCTCCGGGCTCCTTGATTTCCATCCAAAGTGTCACCGCTTCATCCGGCTGCAGGCGGATAACAAGCTTGTTCGGCTGAACTTGCGTATCTGTTGGGAAAATACTGTGCGGCACAGGACGGAATTGAATGATGATCTCCGACCGTCGAGATGCCATGCGCTTACCTGTGCGCATATAGATGGGAACGCCTGCCCATCGCCAATTCTCAATTTCTGTGTGGATCGCAACAAAGCTTTCTGTATTGGACTCATCAGCGTCTACATCCGTCAGATAGTCCGCCGCTGACTCGCCCTCGACACGCCCACGCGTATATTGCGCCCGGACTGTTGTCTCTTTGACAGTGTCCGGTGTCACTGGCTTCAACGCCCTCAAAACCTTGATCTTTTCCGTCCGCAAATCGTCCGCATCAATAGAGGCAGGCGGTTCCATCGTTGTCAGGCAAAGGAGCTGGAGAATATGGTTTTGCACCATATCGCGCAGCGCGCCAGACGCATCATAATAACTCCCACGACCACCAACACCGAGACTTTCCGCGACTGTAATCTCAATATGCTCAATGGCGCGGCTGTTCCAGAGCGGTTCTAGAAGGATATTCCCGAAGCGGAGAACCATGAGGTTCTGCACGGTTTCTTTGCCCAGATAGTGATCAATCCGGTAGATACGGTTTTCATCAAAAACACGGCCTACACCTTCATTGATCTCATCGGCTGAGGCGAAGTCACGCCCTAGCGGCTTTTCAAGCACGACCCGGCTTTGATCGTGAGCTAGGCCGGAGGCCGCTAGTCCTTCTGCAATACGAACAAACAGCTTGGGCGGCATAGCGAGATAGAAAATGCGGATCAGGTCCGAAGCGTCTCCGAGATTCACTGCCAACTGGTCCCAGCCACCCGCCTCATCCGTCACATCAACCGCGACATAGTCAAGCATGCTCGCAAAGCGCTCAAAACAGTCGGGTTTAAAGTCAGGATGCGCCTCAAATTCGTAGTAGGCATCTTTCACCATCGAGACGAAATCATCCCGGCTCATCTCTGTTCTGGAAACGCCGATTATACGCGAATTGTCAGGGATTTGGCCATCGCAATAGCGGTGATAGAGTGATGGCAGGAGCTTCCGACGCGCTAAGTCACCCGTTGCGCCAAAAACAACGAGCTCAAATGGGTCAACAGGCACAAAGCCTGACGAATTAATGTCAGTCTCTGACTCTGGCATTTCAGAATTAAGCTCTGCCATTTGTAAAACTATCCTACGCTCACGATGCGAAGAAGCGTCGTTTCGCACATGAATACAATGACTGACAGCGCTGTCAATATCATCATCAACATCTACGCCACATCGTTAGCTAGCCCTGTTGAGTCTCTGGAAATGAGCTTAAACTCCAGCGTTTTAGGTTTAGAAGGATCAACACCTGAACGATCAATCAACATGTCAACCGCTCGCCGGCCCATTTCCTGAATGGGCTGAGCAATTGTCGTGAGCTTGGGCCAGACGATTTGCGCAATAGGCGTATCGTCAAACCCACAAACAGACAGGTCTTCGGGGATCGAAATTCCCAATCTTGCGGCAAAGGTCATAACGCCAGCGGCCATATCATCATTGGCAGCAAAAATGGCCGTCGGGCGCTCACTCTGATCCGAAAGGAGCTCTCTTGCAGCATCAACGCCGGATTGAACCGTGAAGTCACCTGGTTTCACCCATTGCTCTCGAATGGGTAATTCAGCCTCTTTCATAGCCTTAGTAAAGCCTGCAAACCGTTGAACGCTCGAAGAGTGTGTTGTCGGGCCTTTGATGAAGGCGATTTCTCTATGGCCCATCTCTATCAAATGCCGGCTCATCATGAAGGCTGCCTCCGTATTGTCCATGAAGACCGTTGGCGCATCTCCGATGGATGCCGGTGCGACAACGGAATAACGAAGACCAATTTTTGACAAAACACCCATAAGGTGCGCGGAGTCGGACAAAGGCGGCGCAACCACAATCCCATCGACACTCAACCGCCGAAGCCGCGCTTCCAAGCCCGGCCCTTCAACTTCCTCAATCAAAATCGGCTCAAGTACGAGGTGATAGCCATAACGACGACACGCCTCGACAGCACCGTGTTGAAGATTTGAGAGGTAGCTTGGGCTCGGATTATCGTAGAGCAACGCAATAAGATAAGACCGTGAACTCGCAAGCCCTCTCGCTGCGAGATTAGGGGTGTAATTCAGATCAGAGGCCGCCTGCATCACCCGCTCTCGGGTTGTCTTGGCGACGTTGGGCTCATTATTCAGAACGCGGGAGACCGTTTTCATGGAAACGCCTGCCTGCTTTGCGACGTCTGTGATGGTCGTTTTCATGATCCGCCTTTTTCCCGCAAGCTAAAGAAACCCGTTAGCTTTGCATCAAGCCTTGTGTGTTGGCATTGACAGCGGTGTCAAGGCCTCCTAGCGGCGCGAGGCGGTTACGAAACGTCTGAGTTTCGACCCCATCACGGAGTGAATAGATGGATCTCTCTCGTCTAAAACAGTCAAAAGTCGTCCCCGTTGTGGCATTAGACCAACCTGAGGACGTCGTTCCTCTCGCCAATGCCCTGATGGAGGGTGGTATCCACGTGATCGAACTGACGTTGCGAACACCTAACGCGTTCGAGGTAATCGAAACACTCAAGGCAGCCGATTTAGATGTCTTGCTCGGCGTCGGAACGGTCATAAGCGCGGATCAAGTCGAACGCTGTGCGGAAATCGGAGTCGATTTCATTGTAACGCCCGGAACGACACCGCGTCTGGCAGATGCAATTGAAGCGAAGGGTCTCCACGCCATTCCGGGTATCAGCACAGTCGGCGAAGCCGTCGCTATGATTGAGCGCGGCTATGAGACCGTCAAATTCTTCCCGGCCGAAGCTGCAGGCGGCGTCACGACATTGAAAGCCATCGGAGGTCCTCTGCCTCAACTCTCTTTCATGCCCACAGGCGGGATTGGGAAAGATGATGTGCGGCGTTATCTCGATTTGTCATCAGTCGTTTGCGTCGGCGGATCCTGGGTCGCCGATAAAGCCTCCTTGGCATCGCGGGATTGGGCCGCCATCACGGCCAATGCGCGTCTCGCAACATCGCTCTAGATCACATCCCTCGCCTTGCTATTGCCATAAGGCCCGACTAGGCGCGGCCTTATGAGTGCACCTGCCTATTCAACACGCCCGACGCTACGCGTTGATCTGGTGCGCATCAAAGCCAACTATGAAGCGCTTCAAAGTCTGACGCCCCGATCCAAGGTCGCAGCCAGCGTGAAAGCAGACGCATACGGCCTCGGCGCCCATTCTGTTGGTCGTGCCTTGTATGGCGCAGGCTGCCGGATTTTCTTTGTCGCCACCGCAGGCGAAGGGAAAATGCTACGAGAGGCGGTTGGTCCGAATGCCGCCATCTATGTCTTCAACGGCCCTGCACCGCGCGACAAAGGTGTGCTGCTCGGCGCGAAACTCAAACCTGTGATCAACTCTATCGGACAGGCTAAGTTCTGGTCGGCGGTCAATCGGGAGGTGAATGACCCGCTCTACACGGCCATTCACATTGATACTGGCATGAACCGGCTGGGCATGACAGCGGACGAAGTCCAAGCCCTCAGCCGTGACAAATCACTCTGGAAAGCGCTTAACCCGGAATGGGTCATGAGCCACCTTGCTTGCGCCTCACAACAAAACCATCCGTTCAATAAAGAGCAATTACAACGGTTTAAAGCATTGTCCGCAATCTTGCCGCCGACCCCCATGAGTCTGGCCAGCACAGCGGGTATTTACCTAGGGAAGGATTATCATTTCCAGATGGTCAGACCCGGCATTGGGCTCTACGCCGACCAATCGACAGACACCCCTGAAAAGGAAGTGTCAAAGACGGCAGTGAAGCTCCTCGCGCCGATCCTCCAAATCCGGGATATCAAAGCGGGAGACAGCATCGGTTACAAAGCGACCCATATTGCTCAGCGGGATATGCGGCTGGCCACAATTGGCGCTGGGTATAACGATGGCGTCCCTGTGAGCTTATCCAATCAGGGCCACGCCGTCATTCACGACCAGACAGCGCCAATTGTCGGGCGTGTGTCCATGGACCTGACGGTTCTAGATATTACAGACATTCACCTCCCCGTCAGCGTTGGCGGAGTCGTCGAATTTCTGGGCGACCGCCTCTCCGAGCAGGCCACAGAAGCGGGGACCATCAAGTACGAACTCTTGACACGGATTAGCCAACGCGTCCGACGGGATTATTGGAAACCCCGCGATAAGACGGACGACCGACCAAAATCTAGCAGACCCAAAAAGAGCCCGCGTCAGCGCTCTCCCGGACGATAATCTTCCCGGGCTGTCAGAAGTACCTCGTCCAATGTCATCGCGAGCGATCTAAACTCACCATTGGCAAAAAGCTCAACCTGATCATCATAATGCGGTGATGTTTCATCGACCGTCGCGGACCCATATTGATGGATACTTTCCGCCAGAAGTGTGCCGTCCGGCGCCCAATCGGCCACCATAATATGGGTGTCACCCGCAAAAGCGTTCAGGTAGCCTTCCTTGGCCACGCCGTCCTTGTCGGCATAAATCGCTCTGAGCACATCAGGGGCACCGTCCAGCGGGTGGTTTTCATCCCCTCTTACGATCCGGTTCACTTGAACCCACTCGGGATCAATCTGGCCAAAAACATCTTCGAGTTCTTGCGCGACCTCTTTCAGGATTTCGAGCGAGGCCTCGCCACCATCATCATATTCATACCCTAGCGTTCGAATGCCCGTAATGATGGCCAGTGCAGCTTCGGTTGATCGCCGGTCGGCATTCCCATCCCAGCTTCGGAGTAAGTCTTGGGCGGCTACAATCTGGGGGTCCTCAGACGGCATAGAAACCAACTCGACCACGAGCCCCATGAGAAGCGACTCCGGATCATATTGTGTATCTGCCCGATAGAGGAACAATTCCTCCCGCGAGATCGCTTCATCAGGCCTGAAAAGCGCCACCGCGCGACGAGATCGGTTTGTAATCCGGTCCTCAATGCCGAAGGTTTCAGAGAAGTCAGAACGCTGATTTTCGCAGGCCTCATCTGTGACCATGAAGGGCGTGGCATTGGCGGAGAA
>JBCBGR010000124.1:0-7583 GCA_038526555.1 Pseudomonadota bacterium | reverse complement strand
TCCAATGAGCTTCCCCTCATCAAAGAGCCCGCTTGTGGTCCAATGGATATATTGCAAATGGTGTGACAGGGATGCGGGATCTCATCCGCTCATTCTTGACTGACTTCAGGATCGCCTCCTGATCCTTCAGCTTCGAAATATCGGTGGAGACGACCAGTATGCGCGGACCATCGGGTCCGTCCATGAGCGGAATTTTATCTGTTTGCACCCATCCCTGTTGGCCATCATCGGGCGTGTAGGGTTCAACATGACCTCTGAGCGCCTCACCGGAGCGAATAACCCTGAGGTCGTCTTCATGATAGGATTTCGCGGCCTCACCGAATAGGTCGTAAGTGTTCTGCCCCTGAACATCCTCCACAGTCATATTCATGGAATCTGCAGCGGCCTTATTCAGGTGAAGGATTTTGTTCTGATCGTCTTTGTACCAAATGAGGGCGGGAACAGCGTTCAGGACAGTGCGGAGTTCGGCTTCAGCACTTTCGAGCGATCGTGTTTTTTCCTCGAGTTGCGCTGTTAGCCTCTGGCGAACAGATATATCCCGACCCGTGGATTGGTATCCAATGAGCTTCCCCTCATCAAAGAGCCCGCTTGTGGTCCAATGGATATATTCAAAGTCAGTCTTCTCTTCAAAATGTTGGATGCCCGTGATGGTCGGGGTGCTTTCGGACACGCCAGAGACATTTTTTGAAATCGCGTCACGACTCTCCTCGGCAGAAATCGCCAGGAGATTTCGCCCTATAATATCCGGCTTTTCCCGGCCAAAATAACTGGCTGCGGCCGTGTTCACATAGGTGAGTGTTAAATCTGTATCGAAGCGACAGATAATGTCCGGATGCGTGTCCAGAATGGAATGTAGCGTCTCTGACATTCGGATTATTCCCCGAATCATTTTGATTGACACTAATTTAAAGCAATTCGAATGCAATCTTCTCAAACAGAAGTTGATATCGGCATAGTATTTTACTGTTTTAAAAGGCTCTCTCAAGCCTCGCTATATGACGCGATCATTGTCTTCAGTGCGTCATTAAGAGCTTGCCCATTGGGCAGACTTTCTCCCGTTGCTCCGCGTTCGCGAAGCGCTGTGACAATGCGCTCATAAGTAAGATAACCCTCATCGGTCATGAACAAGTACGACAACCGCCCATCGGATGCGCAAGCGCGACGTTCGACCAATCCTGTATCAGACAGGTGCTTAACGGCACGCGAGACAACCCCCTTATCCATTGGCGTTAACTCAACGACCTCGCTAGCCGTCCGCCCCGCTTTATCGGCAACAGCGGCGAGGACCCGCCAATGGGAGAGATTCAGGTCAGAGACTTCACTGACGATATTGCTGACGCGTCGTGCGACTTGATCGGCCAAAACAGCAACCGAAAAGACCCAGTTGCCCTCTAAATCGTATTGGACGGGATGTTCAGAAGTGTGAGCTTTGATCTGCTGCGCAGGTTTTGACATGAGTTCCGCATAGATCAAATTAGTTGTGTTGACAACTAATTGTTATTGCAACTACAAGGCTGCTGACTTCAAAGTATCTCAGGAATGACGTTATGGCTGATCTGTTTGAGAACCCCGCTGGACTCAACGGCTTTGAATTTATTGAGTTCGCATCCCCTGAAAAAGGCATTTTGGAACCCGTCTTTCAAAGCATGGGGTTCACCCATGTCGCGAACCATCGTTCCAAGGATGTTCAGCTTTGGCGGCAGGGCAATATCAACCTAATCACCAATTATGAGCCGAAGTCAGCGGCTGGTTACTTCGCCCGAGAACATGGTCCGAGCGCTTGCGGTATGGGCTTCCGCGTTCGTGATGCCAAAGCGGCCTATGATCATTTGCTCAAACAAGGTGCCGAGCCTGTTCAGGTTGAAACGGGTCCGATGGAACTGCGCATTCCGGGCATTCGCGGGATCGGGAACTCTATCATTTACCTCGTCGACCGATACGCTGACGAAGGCGAAGACGGCCTCTCCATCTATGACATCGATTTTGAATATCTGGACGGTGTGGAGCGCTTCCCGGAAGGGTGCGGGTTTAACCGGATCGATCACCTGACCCACAATGTTTATGGCGGTCGCATGGCCTATTGGGCGGACTTCTATGAGAAGCTCTTCAATTTCCGTGAAATCCGCTATTTCGATATCAAGGGTGAATATACGGGCTTAACGTCAAAGGCCCTGACGGCCCCGGACGGCAAAATCCGTATCCCGCTCAATGAAGAGGGCGAAGGTGGTAAGGGTCAGATTGAAGAGTTTCTGCGTGAATATAATGGCGAAGGCATCCAGCATATCGCGCTGATCTGTGATGATATCGTGGCGGCTTGGGACCGTCTGAAAGATTTGGGCGTGCCCTTCATGACCGCTCCGCCCGACACTTATTATGCTATGCTGGAAGAGCGTCTGCCGGGTCACGGTCGTGACGTGGACGCGCTCCAGACTCGGGGCATCCTGCTCGATGGCACAACGGAAGGCGGAACGCCGCGTCTGCTGCTGCAAATCTTCGCAGAACCGCGCGTCGGCCCGGTCTTTTTTGAATTTATCCAGCGCGTTGGCGATTACGAAGACGGATTCGGGGAAGGGAACTTCAAGGCGCTCTTCGAGTCGATCGAACGCGATCAGATCGAACGCGGCGTTCTGGAGGTTGAGAAGGCTGCTGAAGTCGCGAACGAGGTTGCGTAACAAATGAGAAAGGCGGTGTTCTACATAACCCTAACACTACTGTCCTTTCTAATCGGATCGGCAATCGTTTTCGTGCTTGATGGATTTGTATGGAAGGGTTTGCAGGAGAACTTTATCACACCATTGGCGACGACGTTCGGTGTTTTAGTCGGCCATTATTTTTTCACGAGGAAAAAGACATGAGTGACTCTGCACCAAATCTCAAAGGCGTCCATCACGTCGCCTATCGTTGCAAGGACGCGAAAGAGACGGTTGAGTTTTACGAGCGCGCGCTCGGCATGGAATATACCAAAGCCTTTGCTGAGGATCATGTGCCCTCCACCGGTGCCTATGATCCCTACATGCACGTTTTCTTGGATGCCGGGAATGGCAACGTTCTCGCCTTCTTTGAACTGCCAACTCAACCCGATATGGGCCGCGACGAGAACACGCCAGAATGGGTCCAGCATTTAGCGTTTAAGGTTGGCTCTGAGGAGGAACTGGTCGCTGCTAAAGCCCATCTGGAAGGCATGGGCTTGGACGTGCTCGGCCCAACCCATCACGGTATCTTCAAATCGATCTATTTCTTCGATCCGAACGGTCATCGCGTCGAACTGGCCGCCGACGTTGGCACAGAGGAACAATATGCCGAGCTAAAGCGCGTCTCCCGTCCAATGCTGGAGGAATGGTCTGAGACCAAAAAGGCCCCGCGCCATGCGGCCTGGCTGCACGAGATCGCGAACGCCGAGAATGCCAAAAAGCGTGACGCAGACGCGTGAACGCTCCTTTGCAACTTCATGGATACTGGCGCTCCTCCACGAGCTATCGCCTACGCATCGCCCTTAACCTGAAGGGCGCAGACTATAACTATGTTCCGGTCAACCTCTTGGAGCGGGAACATCAAGGCGACGCCTATCGGGCGATCAATCCGCATGGAACGGTGCCTTTGCTGGATACGGGAACAATGAAGATTGCCCAGTCTCTGACAGCGATTGATTGGCTCGACCGGACTTATTCAAACGCACCCTTTGTCCCAGAGGATGAGGCGGACGCCGCGCTGTGTCGTGACCTCTATTTTGCCATAGCCAGTGAACTTCACGCGCCGAACAATATGCCCGTGCTTAACTATCTAAAGTCAGAATTTGGTGCAGACCAAGCCGCGATTGAAGCGTGGCAGCAGCGTTGGATCCACAAAACTTTCACGCCGATTGAGGCGCGTCTCGCTGATCACGATTGGGCCAGTGAGTTACCCTTTGGCGTGCCCAGCCTTTTCGAAATTGTCCTGATGCCGCGGATTTATAATGCGCGGCGCTGGAATACAGATTTGGAACCCTTCCCATTGATCCTACGGATCGAGGATCATTGCCGTACGCTGGATGCCTTTCAGCGCGCTTATCCTGATAATCAAACCGACGCGACCGTCGCGTAAGGAGACCTAAATGAAACTTGCGACTTTAAAGAACGGAACGCGCGACGGACGTCTGGTTGTCGTTAAGCCCGACCTGTCTGTCTACGCCAATGCCACTGATATTGCGCCAACATTGCAGGCCGCATTGGATGATTGGGCCAACATGGTGCCCAAGCTGAAAGCGCGGTGTGATGCGCTGTGTGGCGGACAGGTTGAGACCTTTCCTTTTGATCAGGGCGAAGCGGAAAGCCCGCTCCCCCGCGCTTATCAATGGGCGGACGGGTCGGCCTATATCAACCATGTCGAACTGGTCCGTAAAGCGCGCGGCGCGGAAGTGCCGGAGAGCTTCTATGACGACCCGCTCATGTATCAGGGCGTGTCCGGCCCGAACCTCGCCCCGCATGACTCCATTCCCTTTGTCAATGCGAGTTGGGGCTACGACATGGAGGCCGAAATCTGCGTCATCACTGATGATGTGCCGATGGGCGTGTCTGAGGCAGACGCGCTGGATCACATCAAGCTCATCCTCCTGTGCAATGATGTCAGCCTTCGCGGTCTTATTCCCGCTGAGTTGGCCAAAGGCTTTGGCTTTCTGCAATCTAAGCCGCCTTGCGCCTTCTCACCTGTAGCAATCACGCCCGACGAATTGGGCGACCACTGGAAAGACGGCCTCGTTCATCATGCGCTCAATGTGGACTATAATGACGAGCCCTTTGGCCGGGCTCTGGCGCATGTCGATGCGACCTTCTCATTGGCACGGTTGGTATCCCACGCGGCGAAGACTCGCCCGCTCACCGCAGGAACGATCATCGGGTCTGGCACAGTCTCAAACAAAGGCGAGGATGGCGGGCCGGGTAAGCCTGTTTCGGAAGGTGGTCTCGGCTATAGCTGCATTGCTGAAATCCGGATGATTGAGAAGATCGCCACAGGCGAATTCCGGACGCCTTTCATGAAGGAAGGAGACACAGTAAAGATTGAGATGTTAGACGAAAACGGCCAGTCTATCTTCGGATCCATCGAAAATGAAGTGAAAGCGGTCTGATGAAGAACAAGGTTTACGGATCAGCCGCAGAGGCGCTGGAAGGTGTCCTATTTGATGGGATGAAAATTGCATCGGGCGGATTTGGTCTGTGCGGTATTCCGGAGCTTTCCATCGCTGCAATCCGTGATGCAGGGACGAAAGAATTGACCTTCTATTCCAACAATGCCGGTGTGGATGATTTCGGGATCGGGATCCTGTTGCAAACCAAACAGGTGAAAAAGATGTGCTCGTCCTATGTAGGCGAGAACGCGGAATTCATGCGCCAATATCTGTCGGGCGAATTGGAGCTGGAGTTCAACCCGCAAGGCACCCTGGCTGAACGTATGCGCGCGGGCGGGGCAGGCATACCGGGCTTCTACACAAAGGTTGGCGTCGGTACCGTGATCGCGGAAGGTAAAGAGGTCAAAAGCTTCAATGGTGAGGACTACATTCTCGAGGAAGGCATTTTCGCGGATCTCGCCATCGTTAAAGCCTGGAAAGCGGACACAACGGGTAATGCGATCTTTCGCAAGACAGCACAGAACTTCAATCTTCCCGCTGCCACATGCGGGAAGGTCTGCGTGATGGAAGTCGAAGAGATTGTAGAGCCAGGAGAACTCGACCCGGATCACATCCACCTGCCGGGTGTTTATGTGCATCGCCTCATCCAGGGTGAGTTTGAGAAGCGGATTGAACAGCGTACGGTGAGGAAAGCCTAACAATGCCCTGGACACGTGATGAGATGGCCGCCCGCGCGGCCCAAGAGCTTGAAGATGGCATGTATGTCAATCTGGGGATTGGCATACCTGCGCTGGTTGCAAACCACGTCCCGGCCGGGAAAACGGTTTCGTTTCATTCTGAGAATGGAATTCTGAGCATGGGGCCTTATCCGATTGAGGGATTCGAGGATGCCGATTTAATTAATGCAAGCAAGCAGACCGTGACCGTTAATGATGGGGCTTCATTTTTCGACTCAGCACAAAGTTTCGGCATTGTTCGCGGTGGTCACCTGGATGTCACAGTGCTGGGGGCAATGGAAGTCGCAGCCAACGGAGATCTTGCAAGCTGGATGATTCCGGGGAAGCTTGTCAAAGGTATGGGCGGAGCGATGGATATGGCGTCTGGTGCCAAGCGTGTGATTGTCCTGACGGAACATACTAACAAACATGGCCAGTCAAAAGTTCTGAATGAATGTACCTTCCCTCTAACGGCTAAAAATTGCGCGTCCCTGATTATCACTCCTCTAGGCGTTTTTCGTCCTTGTAAGGAAGGTGAGGAATATGGCCTGCGCGTGATCGAACTATCGCCAGATGTGACAATGGAAGAGGTTAAAGAAAAAACTGAAGCGAAAATCTTTGGTAAAACAAAGTATGCGGCATGCGTGGCAGTTTTGAATCCGGATAAGAGCCATGTTTTACTCGGGCAGAGGAGCAGCACAGCTCCAATTTTCGCAAAAAAATGGACCTTACCTGGCGGACATCTCGATCATGTTGATGCTGAGAGCCCACTCATTTTGTCAGACTCATTACAATCCATTTTTCAGAATATTGTTCCTAAACCGAGTGGTTTAACTCTGCAGCAGGCTCTCAATGCAGGTCTTAGAGAGCTAAAAGAGGAAACTGGGTATGATTTAACTTCGGACGTTCAAGCAATTAGTACAGCAAAATTACTTGGATGGGCCGAGATTGATGGGCGTGCAGGCGATAAGATCGTCACGTTCTATTTTTCGCTTATCGGCGAAACGCAAAGAGAATTGAATATTGTGAGCCATGAGTACTCACAACTGCAATGGCTAGATCGGGCCGCAATCCTTGAAAATGATCTTGCTCCAAAGTCAAAAGGTGCTTGCATCAGAGCTTTATCTCACCCAAATCAGCATAATGAACATGAGATTTAGGTGTTTAAGTAAACATGGTTTTGCAAGTAAATACACCTTAAAATTGAATATCAGATTTTTACACGTAGCTCTCTGAATACCTTTTCTCTAATTTGAATATGTAGTTAAGACACTCTTATGAATGTATTTGAAGAAAACGTAATAACGCTTAGATTTTGTATCGGTATGAATTTGAACCGAAACGGAGATTTGTCGAATTCTCCAGAATTTGAGGTGAATCCTCTAAAAATATCTGAGTTTCTTGGTTCAAAAGAAGAAACAGAAATCCAAAAAAGGCTTACTGCTTGTGTCGATAGTGTTTGTTACAATCACTTAAATTTCAAACCTGAGACTTTCATAAACGGACTTTGGGAAGAAGCATATCATTCCGGTGCGTCGATTGCTGTTGAGCATAAAGGTCTCAAGGCGGGTGAGGCTTACGGTACGATAGATGCAAAGCTTTCGATTTCCTACCGAACCTCAAACAACCCCGAAACCGAGCAAGAAGTTACTGTCGCCTCAAGTCGCGAAGATTTAAATAATGTGTACTTATGGATTCGCCTTTTATGCGAAAGGGATTCTCCGTTCAGTTTATCAGATATAGATAAACTAATTAGTGAATTTTAT
>JBCBGR010000123.1:0-7624 GCA_038526555.1 Pseudomonadota bacterium | reverse complement strand
TTAATGCAGGGGAACTTTGGACAGGGCGTATTACAATTATTTATTTCTTTCAAAATGTCAAAATGCTCTCTTTGTTTCTCTCCGTGTGCCTTGTACTCAAACGACCCAAAAGCTTTTATATCGGACTTTTCGTTGCCAACTTCCTTATTTATTTTCCAAGCCTGACAATATATTTTCGTCGACGCGCTTTTCTTGAGTTCTTTTTTGCTTTGGCGCTTGCATTTTTCTTCGTGCGCAACAAAACCTTTCCAAGATTTATTGTGGTGAGTGGTGTTCTGGTCGCTTCAATTGGTGTCTTCGCAATCGGAAGCCTGAGAAGTGTTGCCTATGATAAAGACCTTAATCGATATACAATGCCAAGTTTCTCAGAACTCACTGAAATCGATTTTATGGCATATGCGCCATTTATTAGTGATGTACCATCCCCTGAGGTACGAACAGGAACTGTTCTAGTAGAAGTGTCAAATTCAGAGACTGAACTCAGCTATGGTCGTCAATCATGGAATCGGCTCGTTTTTCAATTTATCCCTGCGCAAATCTTTGGAGCAGCCTTCAAAAGATCATTATCCTTCGAGGGAGTAAGTCCAGAACGCCTTATTAATAAAGGCGGCTATCAAACAGGTCTAGGCTCAACAAATACGGGTATCGCTGAGGCCTTTATGGAATTCAGTTACCTCGGATGTTTATTTTTTGGTCTCTTTGGTTGGCTTATGGGCCTAGCATGGCGGTATATGTCAGCCGGATTTGTAATGGGCGGAGCATTTTATATCATCGGAATTATTCCACTCACAATTTCTCCTACCGCTTATCCAATTTATCCTGTTGCCTATGCCGCCCCACAATTTGCTCTCTTATTCGTTGTTATTTTTGGTTATAACTTGTTTCGACGAAAAGCGACTGAACCTGTACCCTACTATGGAACATGATAAAGCGGTTTGATGATATCCCACAGATGTTTATTTTCGGCTCTACCTTTGTGGTATAAATGAAGTATTCACAGCCTGCAAAAACGACTCTTAATGTCTCAAACTAATCCAAACGTCATTGTCGTTCAAGCTGGCCCGCGTCACGGCTACGGATTACCGATCGCTTTTGAGAATGCTGACCTCCTTGAAGCCTTCTATACAGATCTATGTGCAGGAAAGGGCTTGGGGCGATTATCTGGTTTTCCGATGCCGGGTAGGCTTGGAAATGCCTTCCAACGCTGGCAAAATCGTCAGCTTCCTGAGACTGTGAAACGCAAAACCAGAACGCTCGATATTGCGACAATTCCCTTTGAAATCGAACAATATTTCAAAAAGTCCGTTGTCGAGAGACGCGCAGCCACGAAAGAACTACACGCTAAACAAGCAGAAAGGATGATCAAGTTTGGTTTTGGACAGGCCACACATTTGGTGCACCAATTTGGACATGGTGGGGACTTCATTAAACGCGGTAAAGAACGAGGTTTAACCGTACTGACGGACATGATTATTGCACCCTCTACGGGTCGTATTGAACAGGAGGAGGCTGACGCCTACCCGGACTGGGGAGACCGTCCTGCACCAATACCAGGTCTCGTCGACGACGCGGACCTGGAACTTTTTCGTGCAACCTCACACTATATCTGCCCATCAAGATTTGTCGCAAAAGATTTGATAGAAAATTTCGACGTCGAAGAAGCGTCAATACGGATAGTCCCTTACGGTATTAACGAGCAGTGGCTGTCTGTGAGCAACGAACCCATTCCCGGTCGTGTTTTATTTGTTGGGTCAGCTGAACGTCGCAAAGGCATCCACTTTTTAGCCAAAGCGTCCAACATTCTTGCTGATCGCCGCCCGGATGTCACAATGGTTGTGGCAGGCGGTGTCGAAGATGGCGTGAAGCACCATCCAGAGGCTCAGACCCTCAACTTCCTTGGACGTGTTCCCAGATCCGAGATTGCTCAAGAATTTCAGAGAGCAGACATCTTTATTCTTCCGTCACTTGCTGAAGGATCCGCAACAGTTATTTACGAGGCTATGGCGGTTGGGCTTCCGATTATCACGACAGAATCGTCTGGATCCTATGTCGAGCATGAACATACTGGTCTTATCGTGCCCGAGCGTGATCCTGATGCCATCGTAGAGGCCGTAGAAAGACTTATGGAAGACCGTGAGCTACGCGATCACCTAGCCGCAAATGCAAAAGCAAAAGCGACTGAATTCACATGGGAAAATTTCGGAAAGAAATGGGTTAATCTCATTTTAGATTAATTCACTTTTGAACGAATTATTCAAATTTAAGAATAAAGGCGTAATATGCTAAAAACAGTGAAATTTGTTGCGTCTCACCCCATGAATCGGCATCGCAAAGTCGCTTCAATATTTGGCTATTTAAAATGGCAAATTATCAGCCGCGCCCAATCTGAACATGTTTTTAACTGGATCGAAGACAGCCAGCTTGTTGTTGCGAATGGCATGACTGGCGCAACAGGTAATATTTACTGTGGTCTCCATGAATTTAATGACAAGGCATTTTTTCTACATGTGCTCCGAGAGGATGATACTTTCCTAGACATTGGAGCCAATGTCGGAAGTTACAGCGTGTTAGCTGGAAAAGTATGTGGTTCAAAAATTATTGCCTTCGAACCGGATGAAGGCACCGCGAGCAGTTATGAACGAAACATGTCTGCCAACGATATATCAGATTATGATTTGCACCGTGTCGCCTTAGGACCACAGGATGGCTCCATTAGTTTTACGATTGGTCTTGATACTGTCAATCGTGTGAGTGATCGTGATGATCTTCCGACGCATAAGGTCCCAATGAAGAAACTGGACGACATCCCCAACGCAACGTCCGCCACTTTTATCAAAATGGATGTGGAAGGATTTGAGGCTAAAGTGCTGGAAGGCGCCGAAAAGGTTCTAAACTCGCCCTCTCTCATTGCGCTCCAAACCGAATGCGATGATCCCGCGGTTGAAACCATTCTCAACCAATCTGGGTTATTTCGTTATTACTATAATGCCGAAGACCGGACGCTCACATTAGAGCCTGATGATGGTAACAAAGCAGCCAATGCGCTTTTCATCAAAGATAAGGCAACTGTCGAGGCGCGTATTGCATCAGCTCCATACCGCTCATTTCGAGGAAAAGAGTTTTAGGGGTGATACCCACCATCTGGACATTTAAAGGCCTTGCTATCCGGCTGACCTGCCCTCTTTTCTTTCGAAAAGTGGGCACAGGTACAAAGTTTACGGGTCGTATCAGACTCCCCATGCCGTTCCGAAATATAAAGATCGGACGCAATGGCATGATCGGGCATGACGTCTTTTTTCAGACGGGTCGTGAATCCCACATCCAAATCGGCGATAATGTCTCGCTCAACACAGGCACGCATGTCGTTGCAGGGGAGCATGTCATCATTGGCGATAATGTAGCAGTCGGCGAGTATGTCTCGATTCGGGATCAGGATCATAATTTTAAACCCGAAACCGGGGTCCGGGATCAGGGCTTTCATGTCGCGGGTATCACCATCGGAGCGAATTGCTGGATCGGGCGTGGTGTTCATATTAGTCCGGGTGTCACATTGGGTGATGGCTGTATTGTGGCCGCCAACGCCGTTGTGCGAGATAGCTTTCCACCCCACACACTAATTGCAGGCGCGCCAGCTGTCGCCAAACGGAAGATTTTACCCGATGGATCGACCGCAAGACTGGACAGCGCAGGCTCTATCGCGGAATAGACGCGGAGCGAATGGGGCTTCTTAATCATGCATGTTGCGATCCTGACACGACAGATCGGTCACTATCATAATGCGCGCTATCGCGGCGCGGCCGATGCGATTGAGCACGTCACCGTAATCTCGACGATTAATCAGGGTGGCTTCTCTGAATTCCTGGCCAAAGAGACAGGCGGCTATGACGTTGAGCGGATTTTCCCGAACCCTGACGATTACAATGCGGCTCTCGCCAAAGGCGGCGTTCGTCAAGCGATCATAGAGACACTGGATCGGCTTAAGCCCGATGCCATAGCGGTTCTGGGGTGGTCCATGCCTGAAAGCTTGGCGGCCTTGGCGTGGGGCAATCAGAACCAGACGCCTCTGATCATGATGTCCGAGACACAGGCCGATGATGCGCCGCGGTCTTTCTTACGCGAAGCGATCAAACGCCGCATTGTCGGCCTATCGCAATCCGCTTTGGTCGGCGGTCCACCGCAAGCGCAATATATCGAAGCCCTTGGGATCGATGAAGATTCAATATTCTACGGCTATAACGCCGTCGATAATGATCACTTCTCAGAAAAATCAGATGCCGCGCGCAAGAACGCGGCTGAGATCCGTCGTGCGTTAAACCTGCCGGAATGCTACATCCTCGCTTCTGCCCGCTTCATTGCGAAGAAGAACCTGCCAACGCTTGTGAAGGCCTATGCGGATGCGCGGTTAAAGGTCGATAGCGCACCCGACCTTGTTATCTTGGGCGACGGGGCAGAAAAATCAGCCATCGAAGCCGCAATTACTGAAACGGGACTCGCAGACCATGTCCTTCTACCGGGATATCGCGGGTACGAGGATCTGCCGTCTCTTTATGGCCTCTCGGAAGGCTTCGCCCATGTATCGACGCGTGAACAATGGGGGCTTGTGATCAATGAAGCCATGGCTAGCGCTGTTCCCGTTCTCGTGTCTGATCGATGCGGGGCGAGCCGAACCCTTCTGAAAGACGGGCACTCCGGCTGGATCGTCGATCCGTTTGATCAAGCCGATATGACCCGCGCGCTCATCGCGCTCTTCTCCATGACGGCTGAGGACCGCGAGACGATGGGCCAAGCCGCGCGTGATGACGCCAAGGATTGGGGCCCAGCGAGATTTGGCTCAGGTCTGAAACAGGCTGCTGAGAAGGCCATATCTAAAACGCCCGCGCGTAAAGCGGGACCGATCACGCAATTCATCTTAGATCGCTTTTCATCAAAAGCGATTCAGAGTGCGATCGACTGACCGATCGATCTTGTGACGGAACACACCCCACTTTCACTTGGCATCCTCGTCGGGAGCGTCTCACGCCTCGCTGGCGGGCTTTTCAATTCTGTAAGGCGCTCCGCGATGGCCCTGTCAGAGCAAGGGGTGAGTGTTTCTATCTACGCGCCCTACGACGCCCACTCTGAAGAGGACATTGCGCAATGGTCACCGCTCCAGCCGCAGGTATTTCCGCGACAAGCTCCGCATTCGCTTGCTATTGGAAAAGGCCTGAAAGACGCCGTCATGGCGGCCGACCATGATGTCCTGCATCTGCATGGGATTTGGCAATATAATAGCGCGATCACGCGCCAGTGGCAGAAACAGACAGGGCGCTCTGTCATGATCTCCCCACGAGGCATGCTCGACCCGTGGGCCTTGTCGCACTCCGGGTGGAAAAAGAAACTCGTGGGCGCGGCCTTTGAAAATGACAATCTCGCACGATCAGCTTGCTTACATGCGCTGAACAAAAGCGAGGCGTCTTCCATGCGCCAATTTGGCCTCAAACAGCCGATCGCCATTATTCCGAATGGAACGGACACAATCGACCTGTCATCTTCATCACCCAAACCCGACTGGGCGCAGAATGATACACGCAAAACACTCCTTTTCTTGGGACGCATTCATGAAAAGAAAGGGCTCGACCTCCTGATCGAGGCGTGGGGACAGCTCAAGGCAGAACAGCCGGCCATTGCTGAAACATGGCGCATCATCATCGCGGGTTGGGACGATGGCGGCTATCAGGAGGGTCTCCAAGAGATGATCTCTGCGAAAGGCTTGAGCCAAGATATCACATTTATTGGTTCCGTCTTTGGAGACGAAAAAGCCGCCACACTCGCCGCCGCCGACGCCTTTATCTTGCCGAGCTATTCAGAAGGGTTGCCCATGTCTGTCCTGGAAGCCTGGTCTTACCAGCTTCCCGTTTTCATGACCGAGGCCTGCAATATTCCCGAAGGGTTTTCAGCCGATGCCGCCGTAAAAATTCCGGTTCAGAGTAAAGGTATCAAGGACGCCCTCATACAATGGCTCCCGAATGAGACACTCATGGAGAAGGGACAGCGCGGTCGGGCGTTAGTGGAACGAGATTTCACCTGGCCCATGATTGCTCGCAAGCATATTGAGGTCTACAGAGCCATGATGGGACAGCAGTCCTACCCAGCTTTCGTAGAAACCTAAGCGCCATGTCGAGCCTTGATATATCCGCCAACCGCGCAGCGCAGAAATGGACACGCCGCGAACAAGTGGGGCGCATCCTTTGGGCGCTCGTTAGTCCGCTGTTTCGGTTGAGCCCTCGCCCCTTATGGGGTTGGCGGCGGATGCTGCTGAATCTCTTCGGCGCGAAGATCGGACAGGATGTCCATATCTACCCGACTGTGCGCGTGACCATCCCGTGGAACCTCGACATTGGCGATGAAGCCGCCGTTGGAGATCATGCGATCCTTTATGCACTCGGTCCAATCCGGATAGGATCCCAAGCGACTGTGTCCCAATATGCGCATCTGTGTGCAGGCGGACATGATTATATCAATCCTGCCATGACACTCACCAAGCCCGAAATCATCATTGGTTCGGGCGCTTGGGTTTGCGCAGATGCTTATGTCGGCGGGGGCGTCACAATCGGTGAAAAAGCGATTGCGGCTGCGCGATCCGTGGTCGTCAAAGACGTGCCGGATAATGTTGTTGTCGGTGGAAACCCGGCCACACCCATCAAGACAAGAGCTCCGAAAGACGCATGAAAAACGTCACAGTCGTCATTCCTGTCCGTAACGAGCAAGCCAATCTGCCACGTTGTTTGGCCGCGTTAAAACGGTTCGACAACATTGTCGTCGTCGACAGCGGTAGTACCGACAATACGCAACAGATCGCACGAGACGCAGGCGCAAAAATCCTCGACTTTCAATGGAACGGGACTTTTCCCAAAAAACGGAATTGGGTTCTGATGAACCATACACCAGACACGCCTTGGGTGCTGTTTCTAGACGCTGATGAGATTGTCAGTGATGAGTTTGTCAACGCGCTCGAAAACGCCATTCAAGATGACAGTAAGGCCGGTTATTGGCTCAACTATACGCTCTATTTTCAAGGCAAACGCCTTCAGCACGGTGTCCCTCAGCGAAAGCTCGCCCTTTTCCGCGTTGGCAGCGGTCTTTTTGAGAAAATCGACGAAGATGGCTGGTCAAAGCTGGATATGGAAATTCATGAACACCCCATCATTGAAGGCGAGATTGGGGAGATCAGCGCGGAAATCGATCATCAGGATTATCGTGGCTTGGCGCGCTTCATCGAACGTCACCTCGACTATGCGAAATGGGAAGCGAAACGGGTTGCACTTCTGGGTGACTTAAACGCACCCGAAAATGCCTCACTCACGCGCCGCCAAAAGTTCAAATATGGCAATTTTGATCGCTGGTGGTATGCGAGCGTCTATTTCGTCTACCAGTATATTGTGAAGCGCGGCCTGTTCGATGGCCGCGCGGGCTATCATTATGCCTATTATAAAGCTTGGTATTTTCGGACGATCCGGCAGCTCATCCTGGAGCAAAGGAATGAAGGACGACAATAGACGTCCAAGGTTCGCATCAGCTCGTGCGAATTCCCAAGCTTTATAATAGGCATAATGATAGCCCGCGCGGCCATCGAACAGGCCGCGCT
>JBCBGR010000122.1:0-7654 GCA_038526555.1 Pseudomonadota bacterium | reverse complement strand
CTTGAGTGTCTTCGATTTAGTTTCGCGCCTCATAAGACGAGGCACGACACCATCCAATAGTTAAGTGCGCCCTCTATATAATGCGGTATACGCCGCTTCCAGTTAGAGAGGGATAGCGGGAAGCGATCCAGCCAGAACGGGATGATCAAACCCGAGACCAAAATGGCGAGGTGTGAGGTGATCTCAAACATCCATTGCGCGCGAATGCCGCCAGGTTCCCAGATATTATTGCGCGCCCATTCCATCTGTGTCGTCGTGCCCTCAATGAGCAGTGACAGGGTGACAAAGAAGATCACAATGACCCAACTGATCCGATCAGATTCTCGGTCCGGGTTTTGGTGTGCGGACTTGTGGGGTGGGCCCATCATGGGCCTTCTATTGCGACTGAGCGGAAACCCGTCCAGCCCATTCGTCCCTGGAAAGCGACCGCTTATCCCAAACGCCTCACCATTCATCTCACCGCGCGGTGGTTAGTCACAAACGGATCGCAAGATGAGAGGATGAGGTTCAGGTCAGGCTCAAACACAGGAGCCCTTTATGACACCCCCACCTTTACCCACCCGTCGCTACGATATCGACACGCTTCGCATCATCGCCTTTGGCCTGCTGATCTTCTACCATATCGGCATGTTTTACGTGACCTGGGGTTGGCACGTGAAAAGCGTTCACGCGAGCGACTTTGCTGAACCCGCCATGCGCTTGCTAAACCCTTGGCGCCTGTCTCTGCTCTTCCTGATTTCCGGTGTCGCCTTGCGGTTCCTGATGGATAAATCGGATAATCTCTGGCGATTGGGCGGTCAAAGAAGCTGGCGGCTTTTCCTGCCGATTGTGTTCGGCATGTGTGTCGTGGTCGCGCCGCAATCCTGGCTGCAATTGGTCGAGTCCGGTGAGATTTCTATGGGCTTTTATAGCTTCTACCCTGGCTACATTATGGAAGACTATTCGATCTCGACACCGACTTGGAACCATCTCTGGTATCTGGTTTATCTCTTCGTCTACACGCTCATTCTTCTGCCATTGGCGCGACTACTTTCGCGGTTCGCCAAAGCGATTGAACCGGGCTTGGCGAAACTCCTCTCGGGACGCCTGGGATGGGCGGTTCTGCTGTTGATCCTTTTCATACCACACATGATCTTTCGCTTAACGCTGGATGCGCGTTTTCCGACGACGCATGATCTCACGAGTGATTGGGCGAACCATGCGCATAGTTTCACATGGCTCCTGTCCGGATTTATTCTCGCCAAATCGGCGGCCGTCTGGGATGCGATCCGTCGTGGACGGTGGGCGCTTCTGGCTGTCACGCTGGTTCTGGCCGTCATTTTGACACTCATTTGGAACAATTGGGATGTGGTCGCAGAAGACGGCACATGGCTCTGGCCCGCGCGTGTAGGCCGGGTCGCTTACTATACAGTGATGATCCTGACACTGCTGGCTTGGGCACAGCGATTAGCCTCACGTGAGTGGCGCGGGTTGCGCTATCTGTCAGAGGCCGTTTTTCCTTATTACATCCTGCATCAGACGATTATTGTCATGGCGGGCTTTTGGCTCACCCGGCAGGAGATCAGCGCGCCACTGGAATTCGGCCTACTCGTTCTCGCGACGTGCGTCGTCTGTGCCGTGGGTCACGAAATTATCCGGCGCGTGTCGTTCTTACGTCCGCTCTTTGGCTTGAAGCCAAAGCCAAAAGTGGCACCCGTCGCTTCCGAACCCGCTGTCCCCTAATTGTCAGACGTCTCTTGAAGCCCCTCAACCCGGTCGAGGAAAGCGACGGCACTCTCAGAATCTGTTTCAGGCTCTGAGTCCGGTGCACTCTGCAAGACGGGCGGCGGCGCGTAGCTATAGTCCGGGGCAGGTGTCGAGGCGCTGAAAACTTGTCCGACGAGCAGTGTTCCAACAATCCCCGTCAGCAAGCCCACAAAAAACGGTGTCCGGTTGCCGGACTTTGGCACGGACCCATCTTCAGAGGCGCGTTTTTTGAAACGATCCATCAAGGATGATTTGGCGGGTTCAACGGCAGCCACTGGCTCCTGATGGGAAGTGTCCTGATAGGCGGCTTGTTGGGGCAGGGCAGACCAAAGTCGATGCGTGCCTGATTGGGCTGTATGCTCCACATGGGCCGGATAAGGTGAAGGATGACTCGCTGACGCAGCTTGTGTGCCGAAAGACGTACCTGTCGCCTGTCTTGGGTTGAATCCAGCAGACACATGAGTGCCTTGAGGCGCAGCCTCATAGCTTTGAGGATCCCATAAGACGGGCTCAGCCGGAGTCGATCCGCGATCGGACATGATTCACCTATATTATTTTGAGCGATTGTTCCGCTTCTGCAACAATCTCTAACGCAGAGGCTCTAAAGTCCCGTTAAAATCCCTATGGATTTGCAGCTCTGCTGGGTTGGGAGGGGTCGCAGTCTCAACGCTCCATCAACCTTCCTGCGTCATATTTCCGGTAAAGAATGCCTTTGAAGTGGCTCGAAAACCCCTCTTTTGGGAAAGACAGGGCGTTTGGGCTGCGTTAGAGGGGCGAAAAAGCGGATGGGGAATCCGCAACACACGCGACCCAGACAGGGGCGCTGGCTGCAGGAGGTTTCCATGGCCAAACACCGCAACGCATCCGCTCATTCCGGCGAATTAGGCTTCCGGGAATCGGTTGAGCTGATGTTCAACCGGGCGGCCTCCTTTATGGACCTCTCGCCCGCGCTCATCGAGAAAATCCGGGTCTGTAACGCGACTTATATTGTGCGGTTCGGGGTCAAACTCCGCGGGGAGATCAAGACCTTTGTCGGCTACCGCTCCGTCCACTCAGAGCATCGCGAGCCTGTTAAGGGTGGCATCCGTTATTCCAGCCACGTCAATCAGGACGAGGTTGAAGCGCTCGCCGCGCTCATGACCTATAAGTGCGCGCTCGTTGAAGTGCCGTTTGGGGGCTCCAAAGGTGGGCTGTGCATCAATCCGAATGATTGGAATGAAGAAGAGTTGGAACGCATCACCCGTCGCTTCACATTCGAGCTATCTCGCCGTGACCTGATCCATCCGTCACTAAACGTGCCTGCGCCAGATATGGGCACGGGCGAGCGCGAGATGAGCTGGATGATGGATGAATATCGTCGCCTGCATAATGATAATATCGATAATATTGCCTGCGTGACGGGGAAACCTGTTCACTTGGGCGGGATTGAAGGCCGCATCGAAGCGACGGGCCGCGGCGTTCAATATGCGCTGCGCGAGTTCTTCCGTCACGAAGAAGATGTGCTGGCTGCGGATATGCGCGGTGATCTCGAAGACAAAACAGTCGTCGTCCAAGGTCTGGGAAATGTGGGCTATCACGCCGCCAAATTCGTCTCCGAAGAAGACGGGGCCAAGGTGATTGCCGTAATCGAACGCGAAGGGGCCATCCGCAACGAGAATGGTCTCGATATTGAAGCGTTGAAGCAGCATTTGTCCACCGGACGTCCCCTCGCTGAATTTGAAGGCGGTGAATTTGATGAGGATGGCCGTGCCGCCCTGACGGACCGTTGCGACATTCTGATCCCGGCCGCCCTAGAGGGTCAGATCAATCTCGACAATGCGCATGACATTCGCACCAAGCTGATCATTGAAGCCGCGAACGGTCCTGTGACGGCCAAGGCCGACAAGATTTTGCGCGACCGCGGTATTCCGATCATTCCCGATATGTACGCCAATGCGGGCGGTGTAACCGTTTCCTATTTCGAATGGGTCAAGAATATCAGCCACATCCGCTTTGGCCGGATGCAGCGCCGCAATGAAGAAGCCCGAAATCGCCACCTGATCGAAGCGCTCGAATCGAATGGCATCAAGTTCTCAGATGAGTTTAAGACGGAATTTATGGAGGGCGCAGATGAGCTAGACCTCGTTCGGGCTGGCTTGGATGACACAATGCGTCTCGCCTATCAGAACATCCGTGCAGCCCTGAAAGAGAAACCCGAACTCGAAGATCTCCGGACTGCGGCCTTCTATGTGGCGATTTCAGACATTGCTCTGCATTATCGGAGTATTGGGCTTTAGGGATCTCTTTTATTAGCCTTGTTTAAGGCTTTAAGTGAATGTCCTAAAACGCCGTAAAACGGACGCCCACGAGTTTGAGACAAGCATGCTCTGAAGATTAAACCGTTGCAGTCTAGTGTAAGTTCAAACCTTATATAGACTTGCTAGAACTAGGTAGAACAATGGCTACAAACTGTAGCACGAAACAATTTTCCATCTCATACATTTCACCTCACCGTGATAGAATGTGAGTTTTAACGCTTGAAATTGACCGTCAGGTGGGGGTGGCCCATGAGGGAGGGGAACAGCGTTGACACTCGAGAATGATGAACAGGCTGATCCTGTGAATGTTAAAAGACCGGATGATGCAGTCATATTGTCAGCTGCGCGTCAACGTGACTTGCGACGCGTCGCTAGAATCGCCGCCAAGGAAAAAGTGGCGATGAAAGAGCTATATGAAGAATTTAGCGCACCACTGACGGCTTTTGTAAAGCGTTGGGTTCGCAACCCTCATGACGCACCGGATATCGTCAATGATGTGATGATTGAGGTTTGGCAAAAGGCGGATAGGTATGAAGGGCGTGCTGCATTAAAGTCGTGGGTGTTCAGCATTGCAAGGAACAAGGCAGTCGATTCAAATCGAAAACAGGGCCGTATGACCTATACTGACGAAGTTCCTGAAGTCATTGACGCAGCACCGGGAGCGATAAGTCTGGTCGAGAAGCAACAGTCTGCGACAGCTTTAGACAGTTGTATGGAAACATTATCTGGGCCGCATCGCCGGGCGGTTCATCTCGCCTACTTTGAGGATATGGGATACGCAGAGATTGCAAAGATTGAGGATCGTCCGGTTGGTACAATTAAGACGCGTATCCTCCACGCTAAAAAGCTTTTGGCGCGGTGCATGTCGATGAAGGATCAGTCGCTCTAATTGGGCTGTGATAATTGTTGAAAATATTTTTGAACCCTGAGAACGGTTCAGACGACATAGAACAGACGCTCACTCTGGATGTTTCCATGACCGACTATCAAGATAGACTTTCGCTTATGATACCAGCCTCCCTTCGAGGTGAATTGACGCCTGAAGATCAGGCAGAGCTTGACGCTGCCATTGCAATCAATCCCACGCTTGAAAAGGACTTCGAGTTTCAAAAGAAATTGCGGGATGAACTGCAAGCACAAAAGACCCCTGTCACGAACGAACTCGGATGGGCACGTTTATCGCGATCCATTGACGCAATTGAAAACCAAAAGACTGCGGATGACGGGGTCGATCAGGGTGTGTATGCTGCTCCAGCGAATGATAGCTCGCGAGAGCGGTTCTGGAAAAGAGCCGCAGTGGCGCTCACCTTGGTTTGTGTCGCACAGCTCTCGCTATTGGGCTTAAATTTGGGTGGCTCCGATAGTGAAGTCAGATATGAACCAGTGACAGAAACGAGCCCGTTGGGACAGTTGAAAATCGCCTTGAAACCTGGCCTGGAAACGGAGGCTCTGACGCAGGTTCTTCAAGACCGAAAGGGTCAGATCGTTAGTGGGCCGAGTGCGCTCGGCCTTTATACAATTTCGTTCAGTTCAATGGAAGAATGTTCTGAAGCCACAGCTTTCCTTGAGGACATCAGTGAAAGTGTCACGTCCTGCGGCTAGCTGAGCGCGATGCCTTTCCGTCACAACTTGGTTGTTACAATAGTAGCGATAGCTTCGCTGCTATCAAGCGTATGTCTGGCTTACGGACAGGACACGGCGACCTCAGACGTGGACCAATCCAATATTCTGGACCGTATTCGTCTTTCTGCAAATCTGCGCCTGCGTTACCAAGGCGTTGAACGAGATCAGTTATTGGACGGCTCCGCATTGACTGCCCGTTTGCATGCGGCAGCCGAGGTTGATCTGGGCGCAGGCTTTCGTGCTTTGGCAGAAGTAGAAGCGATTGAGGCTTTCGGCGATAACTATAATGATGGAACAAATTTTGGGTCAGGATTGCCCTTAATCATAGATCCAGAAGGCGTTGAACTCAACAGGCTACAACTTGTCTCTGAAACTCTGCCGCGGTCCCGAATGACTTTGGGTCGTCAGCGCATTGCCCTAGATGATTGGCGGTTCTTGGGTGCTTGGCCGTTCCGACAAAATGACCAGTCATTAGATGCTGTTCGACTTGAAACCCGCCTCGTGCCCCTCGGGTTATTGGATGTTGCCGCGTTTAATCGCGTGAACAGAATCCAAGGAGAAGACAATCCGATAGGCGTTTTTCGGGGAACTTCTTGGTATGCGAACTATGCAGTTGGCACGCCGGTAGGCCGGTTTAGCGCCTTTCACTACGATTTTTCACTCCGGACCATCCTGGAAGACGCTTCTACAAGAACAACGGGCGTGCGCCTGTTCGGTCGACGGCATACGGAGGACTGGGGGTTTGTCTGGGAAGGCTCTTATGCACGCCAGAAAGATGCCCGGGACAACCCAAACGATTTCGGCGCAGATTACTGGCTCGCTCGGCTATCTGTTGAGCCCGGTGACTGGTCTTTGACAGCTAAGGGGGAATGGCTGGGGCGTGATGGTGGGCAGGCTGTTCAGACACCTCTGGGCGCTTTGCATGGTTTTGGAGGTTTAGCGGATCAATTTCTAAGAACACCTTCTGAAGGGCTTCGGGATTTATCGATAGAAGCCAAATATAATCTAGGACCCAGCGGTATCTTTGACGATGTGTCCGCACTGGTTCGCATCCATGAGTTCAAATCATTTGACCGCAGTTTTGACTATGGTGACGAGATTGATCTCGCTCTGGAAGCGCGCATTGGGGATATCGTTCTCTCAATGGAACACGCGCGCTACAGATCCCAGCAGTTTTCTACTGACACAAACTCAACGGTGCTAAGTCTGTCCTATGTGTGGGGCGGATAGGTGCATTTGAAGAATATAAATTTGAACATTGTCGGCATTCCAAACGACAGGAATGCAAAAGGATGAACTTTATGACCGATTTCCGACATTCTGCTTTGGCAATGACTTTATTTCTGGCGAGCTGTCAGACCGTGGATTTGTCCGGCACGCGCGTGGACACGGACCAAGTACAACGGGCTTCTATTGAAGCGCCTCTGATCAACCGAACAGAGGTTGTCGCTGTTGTGTCATCAAATGACAGTGCTATCGAATTGGAGCAGAAGGCAGAGCAATGGGGTTACAGCCTTATCCGTAAAGAATCGCTAGACGGTCTGGGGCTATTCGTCATGACATTCGACTGCCCGCCCGGTGTCGATCCTCATGTCGCCAGTCGAGAATTAGAGCGTCTTACACCGCAGGCGAATGTTGGGGCTAATCATCGTTATCGCCTCCAGACAGCCGATTTGAAATCATCCTTTCGTCCTCGAACATATGCTAATGAATTGATCAACTGGCCTGAAGAAGGGTGTCCAGCAAACGTACGTATCGGCATGCTGGATGGCTATGTCGACCCGACTGATGTCGAACTTTCTGAAGCATCGATTGTGTCCCGACGATTTGTACCGGACGCAGATGTCGGTAATGAGGCTTCAGACCACGGAACAGCTGTGGCGCAACTTCTCGCAGGTCCCGGTCGCTTAAATGGCGCGACGCTTTATTCTGCGACTGTCGTCGGAGTTGATGAAAGCGGAGAGCCCTTTTCCGGCGTGAGTTCCATG
>JBCBGR010000121.1:0-7816 GCA_038526555.1 Pseudomonadota bacterium | reverse complement strand
AATGAGGCGGGTCTGGCCGCGATCCACTTCTGGCGCGATGCACAGCACCTCCGGAAAAAGCCGCTGCATCTGGCCACAAAGATCGGGGCAGCGATTACGCTGAAATATGCGTTCAAGCGTCTGTCTCTGAAAGGGGCTTTTGACTATGCCAGCCAACGCGTTGGCGCGCGATTAGCGCCTGTCCTGATTAATCACGCGGAAGCCGCGATTGATGTGGACTCGCCGGCAGATCTCGCGCTTGTCGAAGAGATTTTGTCGCGCCGTCAAACGGCAAGCTAAGACTGTGGCAGCGCCGCAACCCAGCCTGGATGTACGCTCCAGTCGGGGCGTTGGAAAACGTATTGCCTCCAACACAGGTCTTCTCCTTGGCGCGAAAATTCTCGCCACTCTTCTGGGTGTCGGCACGCTCTTGATCGCGACGCAGAACTTAAGTGCCGCCGAATTCGGGACGATTGTTTTCCTGCACGCCTACATGCTGTTCTTTGCAGAGGTCGCGACGTTTCAAAGCTGGCAATCGATCATCCGCTTCGGAACCGATGATGTTGCGGCCAATGACTCAGGTAGCCTCTCGCGCCTTTTGCGCTTTGGATACACGCTGGACATCATCTCTGTCATTCTAGGTTACTTGCTGGCGGTTGGGGCTTTCAGCCTTGTTGTAGCTGTCTCCGATCTTTTGCCGGGTTTGGCCCCCGGAGAAGGTGTATCAGTCGAGACGCTGCAAACGCTGGTCAACGTCTACTGCCTTGTTATCCTTGTGCGTTTTACCAGCACATCAGTGGGCATCTTTCGACTGTTCGACAAGTTCACGGTGCTTGGGATTGAAGCGCTCGTTATGCCGATCATTCGGTTTGGCGGGGCTTTACTGGCTGCCTACCAAGGGTGGGGGCTGACTGGGTTTGTCGCAGCTTGGTTCGCCGGATCCTTTGCGCAGTATGTCTTCCTGTGGGTCGCTGGCTTTATTGAACTAAAACAGCGCGGTTTGTTGGGGCTAGTTTGGCGCGCGAGAATTCGGTTCTTCAGACCTCGACGTCCAATCTGGGGTTTTGTGATTAAATCGAATATCGACTCAACGCTTGCCACGGGCGTTATGCACTTGCCGCAAATTCTGGTCATGGCGCTCTTCGGCCCTGTCTGGAATGGTGTTTTCAAGATCGCCGAGGAAGTTGCGAAATTGCTGACTGAGGGCTTCAAGCTGCTCGATCAGGTCATTTATCCGGAGTTGGCAAAGTTGGTCACGTCCGGGCGGGCAGACCGAATCTGGCGCATTGTCACACGCGCGGCGGGCATTCTACTCTCGATTGGTCTAGCCTTCTCCGCGCTGATTTTCTGGGTGGGTGAGCCCGTTCTGACCTCAATTTTTGGACCCGACTATGCGCAGGCTGTTCCGTTGGCGGCTTTGTTAGTCCCTGCTGCGGCTCTGATGGGCGCGGCGGCACCGCTTTATCCGATCTTCTACGCCACCGACCGCCCCGGTCGCGCGATCATGATACGTGGCGCGACTCTATGTGTTTATGTGACGACCTTCTTTGTGGCGGCGCATTTGATTGGCGAACTGGCGCCAGGGTTTGCCTCACTGGCGGCGAATAGCTTTGCAGTCATCATCCTGGTCTTCGCGGCAAGGCATGCGCTACGGCATGCAAAAAAAGCCGCTGATCCTGTTTTGAGAGCTGGATCAACATCGTGACTGAGCTGGCGATCTTCGATCTGGATTACACCCTCACCCAAAAGGGAACATGGGGCCGTTTCATCGCGCGAATGATGCGTGGAAAGCTCATCCATGTTCCCGGCCTTCTCTGGGCTGCGGGGTGGACGCAGCTGCAATATCAACGCGGAAAGCAGCCACGGGTCGAGGTCAAACGCGCCATGATGCGCCAGTCTATCTTGGGACTGTCCAAGACCGTTCTAGAGAATGAAGCCGATGAATTTATCGCGGACGACTTGGAAGGCGGTATGGATGAGCGCGTTTTATCTGCGCTGAGAGAGCATCAGGAGAAGGGGCATCATGTCTTGATCGCGAGCGCGGCTGTGGACCTCTTGGTTGATCGCTATGAATCAGCCTTGGGTGTCGACGGCAGTGTCTCAACGCAGATGAAGTGGGGTCAGGATGACCGACTCACCGACACGTTTGCGACCGAAAATTGTTATGGACCGGAGAAAATGATCCGAATTGCGACTTGGATTAAGGCGCAAGGACTTAACCCTACACGTGTAACGGCCTATTCAGATAGCGCGTCAGACGCGCCTTTGCTGGAATTTGCCGATAAAGCTGTCATGGTTCGTCCTAGTCGCAAAGCAAGGCGTTATGCACAGAGAAAGGGCTTCGAAATCTGGTCATAAAGCGTGATTTCAATGTGATAGGTAAAGTCGCTTAAAATAAGTTAGGACCCTATTATCCTTATTTTGGCACAAGTCAGGATGTTGAGGGCTGGGGCCCGAAGTCAAACAATCAAGAGTTACAGGTTTCAAACCTGGCTGCTCGGAAGGGACCAACCCTTCGAAACAAAGAGAGAGAGACGTGGATCTTCGTCTGAAACTGACAGACAGGGACAAAGAGCGCCTGACCGTCATGCTGCTCGCCAAGCATGCGCTTGGCGATGGCACACCCGATGATGTCGACGGCTTGCATGCTGTCTATCATCACGAATTGCGACAAGTGCTGGAGGGAATCGTCCCAAATTTGAAGGTCGGCAACAGCTATTCCGATCTGTTCGATCTTCCGGATTATGATTTCCTTTTCACCATGCTTAATCGGGGTGGTTTCAAGAACTCTGAGGTCTTTGGTCCGCTCTTTGCCGCATGGCGGCGCTTACCGCATCTGGGTGCATCGCCGATCTTGCGAGGTGTGGGTGATGATAAGCATCTTATGAAGCTCTGTGTGCGCGCTCAGGGCGTCAGCACTCCGGATAGTGTGATCTATCGGAAAGGTGGGACGTTTAGTGATCCGCCGCCTTTTGCCGACGAGAAACTGGTTGTGAAACCCAATGCGAGTTCAGCGTCTTGGGGCGTCGGCATTTTCGATGACTGGGACAGCGCCCGCGAACATGTCCAGTATCTGAATGAACATGATGGCGGTCATGACATTATTGTCGAGCGTTTCATTCATGGGATCGAACTGGCGGTTCCCGTCGTTCCCTCTTTTGATGGTGGTCCGGCCTATCTCAACGTCATGAAATATGACGGGGAGAATGAGACGCTGCGCACCTATGAAGAGAAGCGTTTCCGCGAGCATAAGTCGGAATGGGCGTTCTTTGATGATGAGGTCATGCGGGCGAAGCTGCTTGATAATGTCGACCGCATTATGCGCGAAGTCTGGCCATTTGA
Source organism: Pseudomonadota bacterium (assembly GCA_038526555.1). GTDB lineage: Bacteria > Pseudomonadota > Alphaproteobacteria > Caulobacterales > Maricaulaceae > Litorimonas. The sequence continues at coordinate 4,495 of JBCBGR010000121.1, read as the reverse complement.
TTTCGGGCGATTTGAATTCAAGTTCAATCCGGAAACCGGAGAATTTGCCTTCATTGAGCTCAATATGAGCTGTAATCTCTGGTCTTTGAAAACTGTCTCGCGCAGCTGGCAAAGCTTAGGCTATAGCCATGAGTCACTCATTGAGACGATTTTGGCGGGGTCTATGCTAAGGCAGGGTGTGATTAGCGAAGTGATCCGAGGAGAGGGATCATGAGTGTCTCTGCGCTCGTTTTGGCTGCGCGCCGCCCCGGGGTTGAAGATCCGCTCGCGGCAAAGGCAGGGGTGTCCCACAAATGCCTGATCGAGATGGATGGCGGCCCGATGATCGAGCTTGTCTTGAAGTCTCTCGGTGGGTCAGACTGCGTCAAGGATATCTTCATCTCAATTGATGATCCAAGCGCGCTCGACGGGGTGTCCATGATCCATGATGGCAGCTTAGGTAAGCCTGTCACCATACTGAAAAGTCAGGATAATCTCTTTGAAAGCGTACAAGCCGCTTTAAGCGATCAGACACGCTATCCGATCATCATTTGTACGGCTGATAATGCGCTGCAAACCAGTGAGATGGTCGATCATTTCTGCGCAGGGTTTGAGCAAACAGATTGTGATGCCGCTGTCGCGCTGACGCCCGCTGAAGTCATTTGGGCGAAATACCCGGATGGGCAGCGTCGCCCTTACACGTTTAAGGACGGGAAGTTCTCGAACTGCAATCTTTTCGGGCTGCGCAATCCGAGTTCAGTCTCTGCGGCGAAGGCTTTCCGGGGCGGTGGTCAGTTCGGAAAATCCAAGACACGCATTTTCAAAGCCTTTGGTCTCGTGAACCTGCTCCTTTATCATTACACACTTGTGTCTTTGAGTGACGTGTTTGGTCGTCTATCCAAACGGTTCAAAGTCAAAGTCGTGCCGATCATCATGCCTTTTGCGGAGGCGCCGATCGATGTCGATAATGAACGCACCGAGCGCATTGCGCGCCAAGTCCTAGAGGAAAGGCGTCGTCTCGCTGCTCAATAACGCGCTCTTCAGGGGAGGGACGTTTGAAGCTGTTAGCCACCTTGATGCGCCGGTTTGTGACGACCGGGCAACTGACAATCATTGACCATAAAGGTCACTCACATGTGTTCGGGCCGGGCGGAGAGCCGTCGGCGACGATACGGATAACGGACCCCAAACTCTACCGCACGCTGTTCTTCAACCCTGAGCTCTATGCGGGCGAAGCCTATATGGATGGCACGCTGATTGTCGAAGAAGGTGGGATCAGAAAATTTTTGGAAGTTTTTGCCCATAATCGTGATGGGCTGCGCAGCGGCAAGGTCCGTCAACGGCTTAAGAAAACCCAGAAGCGCTTTCGTAAGCTGATGCAGCGCAATGTCCGCGAGGCATCCTCGAAAAATGTCGAAGCGCATTACGATCTGTCGAATGATCTCTATCGCCTCTTCCTGGATGAGGACATGCAGTATAGCTGCGCCTATTGGCCCTCAGCCGACATCACGCTGGAACAGGCCCAACTCGCCAAAAAGCGCCATATTGCAGCCAAGTTGCGCCTAGAGCCGGGCCAGCGCGTCCTCGACATTGGCTGCGGTTGGGGCGGGATGGCCATGCATCTTGCCAAAGAACATGACGTGAATGTCGTTGGTGTGACTTTGTCGCATGATCAGCACGCACTGGCGGGTGAGCGGGTCGAAGCGGCCGATCTCTCTGACAAAGTCGATATCCAACTCATCGATTATCGGGACGTGGCGGGGCCGTTCGATCGCATTGTTTCAGTCGGCATGTTCGAGCATGTCGGCGTCGGTCATTATCTGGAATTCTTCAGCAAGATCAGAGAGTTGCTCACTGATGACGGGTGTGCACTCGTTCATTCGATTGGCCGGAAAAAGGGCCCGGGAACAACGGGCAAGTGGATCCGGAAATATATTTTCCCAGGAGGCTACAGCCCTGCACTCAGCGAGACCTTCGCTGAGATCGAAAAGTCGGGGCTCTGGGTCACAGACATGGAAATCCTGCGCCTGCACTATGCCTGGACTTTGGCCGAATGGGACAAGCGCTTTCAGGCGAACCGGGACAAGGTTGTCGCAATGAAAAGTGGAAAGTTCGCCCGCATGTGGGAGTTTTATCTCGTCATTTCTGAGTTCAGCTTCCTCTACGGCAACCATATGAACTTTCAGATTCAGTTGTCCAAGGATGTGCATGCCATACCGCGAACACGGAACTACATGATGGACGGGCCAGACCTGCTGGCGTAAAGGCGCGGCACTATGACCGATGTGCTCAAAGACCCCGAAGCGAAGCCTGAAAAACCCGCGCACCTGAAAAAAGGGCGGCGCGCCTTCGTTAAGACGAATGGCAAAAAGCTTGTCCGGAAGATCGCAGGCTTTCAGAGCAAGCAATCAATCGTTCCGGACACCCCGAAAATCGACAATAAGTATTTTCCTTGGCTGAGCGAGTTCACGGATAATTGGGAAGTGATCCGGGACGAGGCGAAAGCCGTGCTGGCTTTCCGCGATGAAATCCCGTCATTCCATGAACTCTCACCCGATCAATACAGGCTCTCGCAGGCCAATAACTGGAAAACATTTATCCTGTTTGGTTTTGGCCAGCGGATGGAAACGAATACGAAATTGACGCCTAAAACGGCAGAAATTCTCGAAAAGGTTCCCAATCTCCAAACAGCCATGTTCTCCATTCTGGCACCGGGCTATCACATCCCGGCACATAAGGGTGTGACTAAGGGCATTTTGCGGAGCCATATTGGGCTCATTATTCCAAAGGATCGCGAGAAGTGCCGTATCCGCGTCGATGACACGATCACAGCTTGGAAAGAGGGCGAGATTTTCGTCTTTGACGACACGTATGAGCATGAGGTCTGGAATGAGACGGATGAGGAACGCGTTATCTTGCTGTTTGATTTTGACCGTCCGATGAAACTTGGTGGACGTTTGCTGAACAAGACCTTCCTTCAGATCATGAAGCTGACGGCTTTCTATCAGGATCCCAAAAAGAACTTGCAAACAGCCGAAGAGAAGATGGAAGCCGCAATCCGTCAAGCAGACGCCAACATGGAAGCCATGTCTGATCCAGCAGGCTAAGGTTCCCAACGTACAGAAGCGAAAAAAGCCGACCCGCGATGCGGATCGGCTTTTTCTTTGGGTTTCAATAGAGCCTAGTTCAGGTCAACGACCGTGTAGCCCAAATCATCCAAGCGGGCGCGTTGGCTCGCCGCATCGCCGACAACAACAACTCGCATCGCGTCTGGGCGGAAATGTGCGTCAGAAAGCAACGCGACGTCTTCAAGTGTCATGCTCTGAACGAGGTTCATATTCTGCGCCGCAAAGTCGGTTGGTTGGCCGTCACGACTGATGCGCTGGACGAGGGAGAGCTTGTCATTGAGTGTTTCCATCTCAAGCGCTTGTCCGCGCATTAGCGAGTCTTTCAACTCGGCTAACTCTTCGTCCGTCATGTTGCGGCCATGTTCATCCAGAATGCTATCGATGAGTTCGAGGCTTTCCTTCGTGGCGTTGGTTCGCACAGACGTCCGGATCACGAAAGATCCAGATGTATCGTCCGCGACGACGCCGGACCCGATGCCGTATGTGTAGCCTTTATTGACCCGTAATTCCGTCATGAGTTTGGATGTATAAATGCCGCCGAGCGGGAAGTTGAGCGCATCCAGCTTCGCAAAATCAGCGTCAGAGCGCGTTACAGACGGGCGACTCATCCGGATCACAGATTGTTTGGCCTCTGGCACATTGTGGAAGTAGATGGTTGTGGCGTCCACATCGGCCATCGTGGGGCGAGCCTTCGGCGAGAGGTCGCCTTCCACCGGATCGCCTAATGTCCCTAAGACGGCTGCGACCTGGGCTTCATCATAGTCACCGACAATGTTGAGCGTCGCAGTCGAGACATCGAAATAGTTGGTGTGAAAGTCTTTCAGATCATCCAGTGTAATGGTCTCCAACTGTTCCTCAGAACCTGAACCCGCCACAGACAGGGCGCTATCCGCCGGATACATCAGCCTTGCTTCCGCTTGTGAGGCGAGGAAGTTCGGGTTGGCCTTTTGCGCGACTGCGCCTTGGATGTAGGCCTGTTTCAACGTCTCAAACTCTGTTTCGTCAAACGCAGGGCGATTGATCATGTCGTCAATCAGCGCGACCGTGGCTTCCAGATTGCGTGACAAGGTCTTGCCGCGGATGGTAGTAAAGCGGCTGCCCGTCGTGACATTGATTTCAGAGCCCAGATTGCCGAGCGCATCTTCAAAGGCGGCGGTATCCATGTCGCCCGCCCCTTTGAGGAGTAGGTCTCCGGCCATGGCCGCGACGCCGACCTTGTCGACGCTGGCGCGGTTCTTACCGGCATCGAAGTCCAGAGAGAATTCGATAATTGGCACTTCGCTAGAGGCCATGCCCACAATCGCAAGGCCGTTCTCAACCTCTGTCTGCCAGATATCCGGCGTCGGCAGTGTGTAGCCTTCGCCAAAGGGCGGTTCGACTGTGCGATC
>JBCBGR010000120.1:0-7839 GCA_038526555.1 Pseudomonadota bacterium | reverse complement strand
CCTCCGTCTTGGATGACAGTAACCATACCCCGATAATAGTAGAAGAATTTTTAAACTCAGAAAGTTTCGGTGACAGCCTTTCATCCGCTCAAACACCAGAAACCAATGACGTTTGGTTTGAGGCGTATAATGATCCGCGCCTAAATCAGATTGTTGAGCAGGCCCAAAATAATAATTTGGATATTGAAGTTGCCTTGGGTAGTCTTGATATTGCCAGCGCCCAGCTGGCAGCGCAGCAAACAAGTCTGCTGCCCGTACTCGATGGCTTCTTATCATCCCGGGTCGATCTAATCAGTACGGGGTCTGACAATCTCAGCGCAGGCTTAAACGGTGGTCTTTCAGGCTCATTCGATCCCGATATAGCCGGCGCAAATCGCGCGCGTATTGACGCATTTGCCAGGCGCCTTGATCAGGCCGGATTAGATCGCGAGGATGTGGATCGTCTCATCGTTCTGGCTGTTGTACTGGATTATATCGATCTACGTCGGGCCGAGGCGCGCCTCGCTTTGCTGGATGAAACCCTCGCGCTGCAGGAACAGACGCTCAGAATTGTAACGGCACGTTTCAACGTGGGTCTGTCAGCCGCGCTTGATGTTGATCGCGCGGCGGCAGACCTTGCAAGCTCCCGGTCCCAAAGAGGTCTTCTCGAAGCTGATCAAAAACAGGCCTCTTATACGTTAGATGTTTTGCTCGGAGAACAGCCTGGAACGACAGACTTTTCATCTCTGAGTTCAGCACAAGTCCCGATCTATTCGGGTCGTCCGGACCTGGGTGTCCCTGCCAATCTTTTGCGCAATCGACCCGATGTAAAAGCGGCGGAGGCAGCACTTCTTGCTGAACTTGGCTTAGTGAGAGCTGAACGTGCCGATCTTATGCCAAGCCTAACACTGCCGGGGACTCTGACGGCTTTCGGAGGCGATGGACGGGACAGCCTGTCGTCCTCCTTAACAGCGCTTCTGGATATTCCGTGGCTCGATTTTGGTCGACGACAGGCTGAGGTGGAAGAACAGCGTGCCCGCGCGCGCGCGGCGCATGCGCAATATATGGCTCTTGTCCTCAATGCGCATCGCGAGGTCGAAATCGCTCTCAGTAATATTATAGCTCAAAGAGCCCGCTTAGAAGAACTTGGTGAAGCGGGCGCTCGCAGCCAATCGGCATATAATCAATTGGAAGCGCTTTATCGGGAAGGGTTAGCGGAGTTTATCGATATTCTCGACTCACAACGGACATTGATCCAAATCCGAGAACAAATCGTTGAAACCGAAGCGAACCTCGCCTCCGCCATGGCACAACTCAGTGCCTCTCTCGCTTTGAAAACCAGCTCTTAAAACGTTTGATCAAATGCCATCAGGGTCCACCCGATGAAAGATATAAAGCCTCCTGCTTACGACGCGAAAACGCTTCGTTTCTATAATGAAGAGGCCATATCTTACGCAAAAGCTGGGGGCGTTTCTCGTGGCTTAGTCTCGTTTATAAAACAGGTGGGCGCGGGTTCAAATGTTTTAGAGTTAGGCTGCGGTGCCGGGCATAATGCTGAAGCCTTGATATCAGCTGGAATGAGACTGACAGCCATAGATGCGTCTCCGGCTTTGGCTGCAATAGCCTCGAAACGTATTGGGCAAGATGTCAGAGTCATGCGATTTGATGAGATTAATTCCTTTGACGGGGTCTGGGCAATGCAAGCCTTTTGCATGTTCCTAAGGAGTCACTCTGTTCAATTCTGACGAAAGTGCATACTGCCTTACGACCCAGTGGAATTTTTTGGGCCAGTTTTAAATCGGGCAAGAATGAAGGTCGGGATAAGTTCGACAGATATTTTAACTTCATCAGTCTGGCGGAACTGGAAGCCTGCTATGCATTATCGGCACCTTGGGCGAGTTTAACGTTCCAGCAAAAAGCTGGAAGCGGATATGATGGGGTACAGCGTTCCTGGATATCCTGCACGGCCATAAAATGAAATCCGTCATGGCAAGTGGGGCGGTTGCTTACGGCCTTATTTAATTTGTATATCGATTAATCGGGCGAGTGACTCTGGAAGGACCTCTGCATGCGATCCTTCCATATGACCAATTTGTTTATTGCATTTGACTGTGCGCGACACATGGCTGTTGCAGTTGAGCGTTATGCGGATCCCTCACGAGGGTGAATCCATGAGCAACCTGTCAAAATTATCGAAGCGGAGCGTGCTGAAAGCGATTGCCGCGAGCAGTGTCTTTGCTCCGGAATTACAAGCATTTGCGCAACGCGGCATTTTCCCGAAGCTGCTTCTTGGCCCTATGCTCGGACCACCCACGCCGACCACGGTCAGCCTCTGGGCCATGGTCAACGGTGTTTATGATGTCGTGATTGAATATGCGGATAATGACATCTTTCGGAACCCGAGGCAAACAGGTCCCATCCGGGCGAGTGAGGACAATCTCTATATTATCAGACCCACCATCAGCGGGCTCGCGCCCGCGACCGATTATTGGTATCGGTTTATTGTCAATGGCAGGGGGCAAGAAGGCGGACACTCTCTGCCTATGGGACGGTTCAGAACCGCACCAATACTCGGCTCAAAGACCGACTTCACAGTTGGTTATGGATCATGCGCCAACTTCGGTTATGATCCGGTTCAACCGATTTGGCGAGCTGTGTCGGCCAATATGCCGGATCTGTTCTTTAATCTGGGCGACAATATTTATTGCGATTCTCTCGAATCCTTCGTGTTTGACTTCGAATATCAACGTCAAAGAGGTGTCCATACTTATCAGCATATCGCACGGAATGTGCCTCAATTTGCGATTTGGGATGACCATGATTTCGGTCTGAATGATCATGACCGCACCAACCCGACCAAGGAAAATGCCCTGGCGGCTTTCAAGCGCTACTGGATGAACCCATCCTATGGCTTACCAGACACGCCGGGTGTTTTCTTCTCTTATAGTTACGGGGCCGTAGACTTCATCTTCACGGATGGCCGTTATTACCGCGATCCTAATAAGGACGAAGACACGCCTGAAAAGACTATGCTCGGCAAACGTCAACTTGAATGGCTGAAAGACACGCTGAAAGCCTCTGAAGGTATCTTTAAGGTCCTCGCGTGCGGAAGCGGCTGGACAAAAAATAAAGGGCCAGGCGGTGATGCCTGGTCATCCTTTCTTTATGAACGCGATGGGCTCTTCAACTTCATCCGTGATGAGGGCATTGAAGGCGTCATCTTTATTTCCGGCGATACCCATATCGGTGAGTTTAATTGTATCCCTTGGTCCGAAAAGGGAGGCTATGATTTCTATGACCTTGTCAGTTCTCCCATTTCCAGTCGTCAGTCCAGCAATTGGCTGGAGCGGGAACCAGAAATCCGCCTACGCACCCCGCCTTATACGATCGGGCCCAATGTTGGCTTTTTGAATTTCGACTTAGCCGGTGAACCCAGCATGACGTGGTGGTTGTCCAAGCCCGACGGGAAGCCCACTTGGGCCCCCGCAACATTCCGGCAAAGCCAGCTCAAAAATGGGGTTTCCTCCTGGCGGAGTTATATGAAAGCATAAGCGTACAAGTTTCATGATTATTCACATCAATAGCTATCCGGGTGTCGGAAAGCTGACAATTGCTAAGCAATTAGCAGCGATGCTGGACGCAAAACTGTTAGACAATCATTCGGTTTACAATGTCGCCTTCGCGCTCACTGAATATAAGTCGAAAGTATACTATGATACGATACGCTCTGTCCGCGCCATCGCCTATGAGCGTATCCACGAGTTACCCAGCGATATTCCCGTCATTTTGACGAACGCTCATGCTCGGGACTCTGAATGGGGGAATGAGTGTTGGGATAACGCTATCCACTTAGCGAAGCAGACTAATCGCCCTCATATAGTCATTCTTCTCGACTGCTCACGCGAAGAAAATGCGCGGCGTATCCAAGGCGTTGACCGTGAAGCCTTTCGAAAGCCTCGGGATCCCGCCCTTTTTCGCCAAGGGACTGAAGATCGTGCCCTTATTGATCGCGGGGCAGATGCGCTGCTTCGTCTTGATGTCACGGACCTAACAGCGCAGGCGGCAGCGATGCGTATGGCTGAGTGGCTGAAAACGCATCAATGACTGACCGGTATTAATGGACTGAAAGTTCAGAGATCAAAGCCGGGATTTCAAGAAGCCCGCGGATTTCATAATCGGGTTTGATCTCCAAAGGCGAGTCTTCACCTTTCGGGTTATACCAAATCGAGTTGATCCCTGCCGCCTTCGCGCCGGCTACGTCGTTCTTGATTGAATCTCCGACATGATAGGTTGAACTTGGTTCTTCGATTGACAACAAACGTAACGCCGCTTCGAAAATTCGGGGGTCTGGTTTGGTGAATGGAAAGTCTTCGCTTTTGACGACGACATCAAAAAATTCACCGAGCCCGATCTGATCCGGATGCGAATTTCCGTTGGTTACTGCTGCGATGGAGATATGGTGTGGGATCTGTTCTAACATCGATATGACATCCGGCATCAAATGCGGTTTACCGAACCGTATTGCGCAAAACGCATTGAGCACGTCATCCGCATGAGTGGCTGTAATCCCATGTCTCTGAAGCACTCTCTCAAACGAAGCCCGTCTGATTACGAGCATGCTCGATTGGGAATCTTTCCGCCCTTGGTAAACTTTATCTCTCGTTCGTTGCAGTTCAAGCGGATCGGTTTCAATGTTGTAAGTCTCGCGCATGTACGTCGCGGTGCTTGTTAATGCATTTTCAAGCGTCTTTGAAAAATCAATAAGCGTTTGATCTATATCGAAAAGGAGTGCGCGAACGGCCAAATCAATTTCCTCCTAAAATTTACGGGCAGACTGTACAGCGCTATCATTCCACTTTCTACCCGTTAGCAGGGGCGCTGATAAATATGAGTGATGCTCGCATGCTCTATGGGTTGAAACCCTAAGCTCTCCCAAAAGGGGGGCGCGGCAATACTGGCTTTTGCGTTGCAGGTCAGCGTGGCGCATGTCTGAAGTCCCGTCCGCATACACTCTAACGCGAGCCGCTTAGCAATGCCTTGCCGTCGGAACTCCTGTAAGACATATAATCGACGCATACGCATCGCCTGAAATGATTGATCCGGCTCGCGCGTTACACCGGCTACTCCAACCAAGATACCTTGATAGGTTGCTGCAAAAAGTCTTGCGCCATTGCTATCAAATCTCTCTTTGCCTGACCGCCAATATGTCTGGAGCTTATCCATACTATGGATGCTTTCCACCAAACTTCCTTCAACCAATCGCTGAAAATCCGCCGGAAGCGTATCTTTGATGAGTATTATTTCGACGCGCTTATCCATGGGATGCTCATAGCGAACTTATATGTCGCATTATTGATCGAAGGACTGGTCATTAACCTCAGAAGGTGAATGTCAATTGCGCATAGCCAAACAGCGTTCCCTTTCCCTCCGGTCCACTCGGCACGCGTTTCGGGAACTTTCCGTAAATCAGAGCTGATGCACCAATTTCCAATCTGAGACTTTCGGGTACAACCCAATAGCGAGCTCTGGCATCAAGCTCGTGCCCAATGAACCTTCCAGATTGTCCAGACGGGTCGCGAAGACGAGCGATCACCCAACTATCCGTTGCCGAGGCCAAATAGGCGGCATGGTACTGAAACCAGCCATCCCACCGGCTATTGGGCGTAACCTGAAGGCGAAAACCTGGAGCACTTAAGTTCGCAGGGGTGAGCGGTCCGTGGATTGAGGTGTTGTTGAGGTCGGTGCGACGTCCCCCAAACAAGCGCTCGTGCTGATCGAAAGTCAGATCATTCGGATCTTCATCTCCGCTGGCGTAATAATATTCGAGAGAGAGCCGCGGTCGCCATGGCGCGTCAAAAGTATAGCCCAGAATTCCGATCAGCATTGATGCATTCACATCAAGGTTCTGAGTGTCATTCGGATTACTAGTCGCGAACCGCGATCCGTTACGAAGTGCGGCTTCGAGGTCAATGTCCCACTGACCGATTGAGGGCTTACGATAAATCCGAAATCCGGGCGCAATGTGAGAACGGTTCGGGGTCTGAAAGTCTGTCGTGTCCTTTTCTTCAAGTCCGTAGACAAAGAGTTCGCCCCAAAGATCAGGAACGACGTTGGGTAGGACGTTACGCCGTCTGTAATGCACACCCCAGATACGACGCCCCCATTGCTCTTGATCGGATGCCAGAACGTTGTCGTCGATTTCCGGGCGCGTATTCGGAAAGCGCGCAATCGGAACAACCATAAAGGCGTGAAATTCATCGCCACGCTGCGCTTCGCTAAGAAAGTAAGCGCCTGTATATCCCTTAATAACATTGGCGTAGCTCACGCGTTCAATCTGTCGTTTTGAGCCAATCGAAACTGTCTGGCGGCCCACAGTGAGGTGGCTGTCTGAGTCCTTTCCGAGGAAACCCGGCAAGTCCTCGACCCGTGCATAGAGTTGCAGAAAATCCAATGGATTCGTAAAACTGCTAGACAGCGGCGTCCCGTTATCGCCTAAATATGTCCGGCTATCTTGTAGTTCGGCTCCGAAGACAATCGGTCCTGTATCGACCTCTGCACGAAGAAGTGTTCGAAAAAGCAATAACTGATCGCTCCCCTGACGCCCGCCACGAAACTGGTCTTCCAAACTCTCATAGCGGATACGGCTTTCACCCTTGATGGTTAACCACTCTGGCGCATTCACGGCCTCTTCAAGTCGAAAAGCATCCTGCCCAGTGGCTTGTATGGGGGCGATTATAAGAAAGAGAGTGGCGAAGAGATATCGGCTTAGAACGTGCTTTGGCCGGAAGCGCGAAAATGCGGAGCTTAGAAGAGCCCGAGCTTGATCGATAGGAAACATGGTGGCCCCGCTTGAACGTAAGCGCGCCTATCCGCTCCCAACTATAATTTCAATATTATATCGAATAATGAACTAACAGGATATGTCACTGAGATCCGCGAGTGGAGCACACACTTCGGGATGGCCATGACAACAGTTTTCAACCAAGGATGAAAGTAGACTATTTACGGCCTCGATTTCGGCCCGATAGATCATCTTGCGTCCGTCTTTTTCGACAGTCACCAAGCCAGAATTTGCTAAGATAGAAAGATGCCCTGAAAGCTTATTGGGGGCGAGGCTCAGATGTTCCGCGATAGCGCCTGCAGGCATCCCATCCGTTCCCGCTTCCATCAAAGCCCGGAAGGTCAGGAGCCGCGTTTCCTGAGAGAGGGCCGAGAGCTGTCTAAGAGTAAGGTCCAATTCTGCCATGACGCTTGGGTAACAAATCGAAAGGGTAAAGGCCAACACCCTATATATGAGGCACGTTTATAGAGTAGTTGGCGATGTCGAGAAAGAAGACTGAAGGCGAGCGTCCTAAAGTCGCCTCTTTACAGCCTTCTGGCTCAAAGGCGGGGAACGCCCAAAAGCGATCGCTGCGAATTTATGCAGGTTTAACAACTTGGTCTCTTGAGTTATCAGGCAGCATGCATTTTCTTAGCGAGTGATATCCTATGCACAAAGTGATCATCACGGGTGCCAATGGCGTTGGAAAAAGCACGATTGCGGCTCGGCTCGGGGAAGTCCGTCCCAACATCCCAATCATTTCCTACGATGCGCTAAAGCTTCAGACCAACTGGAATACCCGCCCAGCCGACGAGAGCCTTGAAGCGCTAAGAGCTGCAATTTCAACCGACAATTGGATACTCGAAGGTGGACCGAGCATGTTGCAGGTTGCTTTAGACCATGCGAATGCATTGATTTGGCTTGATCCGCCAGACTACAAAAGATCCTGGAGATTATTCACCAGGCCGCTTAAGTCTTTCGGAAGAACACGCTCGGAAATCCCCATGCAAACTTGTATTGCTGAATTGGCCAATCAACAT
>JBCBGR010000119.1:0-7896 GCA_038526555.1 Pseudomonadota bacterium | reverse complement strand
GACCTACCGCGACTACACCTCTGATGAGCAGGTTCAGATTCCCGTTGAGGCTGAAATTCAGAGCGTGACGGGCCGAACCATCGTTTATCGTCTGATGTTCCCGGCCGAGCCGCAATATAACTCGATTGAGCGGATACGGATTTCCAGCGATGGGACCCGAATTGATGATCAATCGATCATCTCCCGGAATCGCGGCGAGGATGGTCGTCTGACCATTGTGACCCAGGGGCGAAATACCGATAACAGCGAACCCGCCAATATCCGGATCGTGTATGAAATCGGTTCAGATGTGTTCGACATCAGTCAGCGCGTCCGCTTGGACGGCACCGACGAATACTTCGAGCGCAACCGCTACAGTTTCCGGCGTTAAGCCGCTTTCACCGCGTCGGCGAACCGGTCAAACAGATAAAAACTGTCCTGCGGACCAGGGCTGGCTTCGGGGTGGTGCTGAACGGAAAAGACGGGTTTGCCTTTGACGCGAAGGCCGCAATTGGTCCCGTCAAACAGGCTCACATGGGTTTCCTCAACCGTATCGGGCAGCGAGTCTTGGTCGACCGCAAAGCCGTGATTCATGGACACGATTTCGACCTTGTCGGTCGTATAATCCATGACAGGGTGGTTCGCCCCGTGATGGCCTTGGTCCATTTTGATCGTCTTTGCACCAAGGGCGAGCGCGAGCATTTGATGGCCGAGACAAATGCCGAGCATCGGCACATCGGCCTCAATCAAGGCTTGAATAACGGGTATGGCATAAGTGCCCGTGGCCTCCGGATCACCGGGTCCATTAGAGAGGACAACCCCATCGGGCTTGAGCGCCAGAATGTCATCGGCAGACGCCATTCCGGGCACAACGGTCACGGCGAAACCTGAACTGACCAGATTGCGCAGGATGTTTCGTTTCACACCATAATCGATCAGCACGACCTTCTTCGTCCCGTCACGATCAATATGACCCTCAGGCCATTCCCAGCGGGCTTGCCGCCAGTCAAACATGTTCGGATCGGCCATGTCTTTGGCCAGATCTGCCCCGACCAGTCCGGACCAGTTGCGGGCTTCTTCCGTCAACGCCTCAACGTTAAAAACGCCGTCAGGGTGATGGGCGATGACCCCGTTGGGCATCCCATTGTCCCGGATATAGGCCGTTAGCGCCCGTGTATCGACGCCCGACAAGCCAATAATCCCGCGCGATGTCAGCCAGTCACCGAGTTCTGATTGGGAACGCCAGTTGGAGGCTGGGGTCACAGCGGCTCGGAAAATCGCGCCACGGGCGGCTTTGCGAGCCGCTTGCGTTGTCGCTTCCTCATCTTCCTCGGTCGCGCCGGTATTGCCAATATGTGGAAAAGTGAAGGTGACAATTTGTGCGGCGTAAGACGGATCGGTCAGAATTTCCTGATAACCTGTGATGGCCGTGTTGAAACAGACCTCACCAACGGCGTGACCCGTGGCGCCAATGCCAAGGCCGTAAAAAACCTCTCCAGATTCAAGCACAAGCGCCGCTGTCGGGGCTTGATCCGGTGTGTAATGCTCGCTCATGACGGGTGATCCTAGCGGTGTCCTGCTAGGCGCGTCCTATGCGGGAGCGTCTGCGGATTCGCAAGCCTAGACTGTGATGAGATATTCATCTGATCCACAGTCACAACCGCTCAACGGCCTCTCCCGCTTGGCAGCACGCGCGCTGATCCCTATATACCACCCTTCGAGTATAGGCAGGCCGCCTTGGCGGTCGTTACCAGAGCCCCACTATGAGCGTAACTTTGCGCGACCAGATTACGACCGCGACCAAGGCGGCCATGCGCGAGAAACAGGCTGTGCGCCTGTCGACGCTGCGTTTGATGAATGCTGCGATCAAGGACCGGGATATCGCGGCGCGTGCCGCAGATCGGTGTGGCGGCATTGATGATAGCGAGATTCTCGGTATCCTCACCAAAATGGTCAAACAACGCGAAGAAGCGGCTAAGACCTATGACGATAATAATCGTCCGGAACTCGCGGAACGTGAACGCGAAGAGATTATCGTGCTGCGTGATTTCATGCCCAAACCGATGAGCGATGACGAAGTCGAAGCGGCGATCACCCAGCTTGTTGAAAAGACAGGCGCGACCTGCCTGAAAGATATGGGCAAGATCATGGGTCAGCTGAAAACCCAATATGCCGGTCGGATCGACATGGGCAAGGCGGGTGGTATGGTCAAAAAGCAGCTTTGTAGCTAGCCGATTAGAAATCGCTTTCTAGCGGCGATTTTCCCTTTTGGTCTTTCTCGCATTTATTCCCTAAAGACCTGCTTGTGAGTTTAACGGCCCTCCCTCCCGGCGTTGCGCCCTTTCGTCCGCCCTTCTGGATGCGTCCTGGGCTGATCCAGACCGCGCTTGCCAGTCAGTCATTCCGCAAGCGTGGACGCAATCCGATGCTGGACGTGGCGGAAGATGTCGTCCTCGATTGTGAGGACGGCGTGCGGCTGCGGGGCAGTTTCTCCCGCTCGCCAGAGAATAGGGCGCTCATCATCTTCCTGCATGGCTGGGAAGGCTCTCAGAATAGCACTTATGTGGTGAGCTGCGGCCGCTACATGTTCGAGCGTGGCGCGAGTGTCTTCCGGCTCAACTATCGGGATCATGGGGACAGCCACGACCTGAATGAAGGTCTCTTCTTCTCCACACGGTTTAATGAGGTCTTTAACGCCGTTCAAAAGGCCGCGCGTTTGAGTGAAGGCGCGCCCGTTTACATTGTCGGCTTTTCGCTGGGCGGAAATTTTGCGCTGCGGATTGCGAGGTCCCTAAGAGATTTGATGATCCCGGAGCTGAAGCGCATCTACGCGATTAGCCCGGTTGTCGATCCATGGGGCGCAGCACCGCTGGTGGACGCTAATTGGCTCTATCGTCGCTATTTCCTGAAAAAACTGACAACAAGCCTGCGCAAGAAACAGGCGCTTTACCCAGACGTCTATGACTTCTCAGATTTACTTTACCAAAGACGCGTCCTGGGCATTACTGAGAAACTCCTCCCCCGATATTCGAAATATGAGCGGATGGAGGATTATTTTAACGCTTATCGGGTGGACCCTGACGACCTTGCGCGTGTTCCTGTACCGATCGACATTATCACCGCCCGCGATGATGGGATGATCCCGGCGCGGGACATTGAGCGGCTGAACCTGGCCTCCGGCTCACGTGCCATCATCCACGATCATGGCGGGCATAACGGGTTTTTCCAGTCTCTGCTGGGATCGACATGGTATGATGAGCATATCGCCAAAGAGGTCTTTGGAACCGCCACGTCATCCGGTATGGAAGATTCTAAGGGGAGCTAATCATTATGCGCTTTATTTTTCTCGCTTTAATCGTCATTCTGACAGCCGTGGTATTTCTATCTCTCATGAGTCAGCGCGGTCAGGCCAAGGGGCTGGTCGATGGACGCTTAGCCCCGCTCTCTAGCAAGCCGAATTGTGTGTCGTCCGAAGAGGGCACAGACCCTGCGAAAAAGGTCGAACCGCTGACGGCAGACAAGGCGGCGATAAAGGCTGCTGTTGAAGCGACAGGCGGTAAAGTTACCTCTGAAACCGACACCTATATCAGCGCGACCTACACGAGCGGGATCATGCGCTATGTGGATGATGTTGAATTCCGCCAAGACGGCGAGGTCTGGCAGGTGCGATCGGCCTCCCGCGTCGGCTATTCCGATATGGGTGCAAACCGCAAACGGGTGAGCGCCATTCGGGCTGCGCTCCCTTAAAAATCATGCCCCCCAATTACGGATTGGGCATTGGCCTACCCTTCAAGATCGGCTAGCGGCGTCCTCGCGAATTAAGGGAGGCCACTTTGCCCACGCTCGTTCTTGTCCGTCATGGACAATCTGTCTGGAATCAGGAAAACCGCTTTACTGGTTGGGTCGATGTTGATCTGACGGAGCAAGGGGTCAGCGAAGCGACCAAGGCGGGTCAGTTGCTGGCCGTAGAAGGTATCCGTTTCGATGTCGCTTTCACCTCCTTTCAGAAACGCGCGATCAAAACGCTATGGCTGACGCTGGAAGGCATTGACCAAATGCACATCTCGGAGACCAAAGCCTGGCAGCTCAATGAACGACATTATGGGGGCCTTTCCGGACTGAATAAGCAGGAAACGCGCGACAAGCACGGGGACGAGCAGGTGCATATCTGGCGTCGGAGCTTTGACGTGCCGCCGCCACAAATCGATCAGGACCATGAATATCATCCGGCGAATGATCCGAAATATGCGGGCTATGATCCAGCCATCTTGCCGGGTGGTGAGAGCCTGAAAATGACAACAGAACGGGTGCTGCCTTATTTTAACGCCCATATCCGTCCTGCGCTTGACGCCGGCGCAAACATTATCATCAGCGCCCATGGCAACAGCCTGCGCGCCCTCCTGAAAGACCTATTTAATGTCGCGGACTCCGATATTCCCGGCTTTGAGTTCCCAACAGGCAACCCGCTTCTGCTAGACTTGGGCGAGAAGCAAAAAGTGCTCAGCGCCCGCTATCTCGACGCGGATCGCGCGAAGGATTTGCCCGCGTTTTAATCGCTCATTGTCGGGTTTGGTCTTGTCCCGCTTGATCTTGGGCGGCGAGAATGGCCGGGATCACATATTGTCCGACGAGTTCATTGCGCCAGCGACCCCAGACATAACCTTGGCGATAATTGCCGCCGACCATGACGACGGAAAGGTCAAGCTCCGGCACGTTGATGATCAGTTGGCCGCCGTTTCCAGACGCTTCATAGCTTTGGTAGATCATGTCGCCGACACGCACTGTGTCTGTTCGCCAGATGAAGGCCTGACCGCCCCCGAAATAATTATTATTGAAGTCCTCTTCGGAGAGACCTGTCGTTCCCGCTGTAATTGGGACCTTGCTCTGGGTCGAGGTTTCAATCCAATCCGGGTCCACGATCTGCGCGCCATTCCAATCACCATCTTGAACGTAGAGTGTCCCGACCTTCAGAATGTCACGCGGACGCATATAGGCCCCGCCACCCAGATAGGCTTCGCCGCTCGGCATCGTGTTCCAGTGATAAGGTCCAAAATTTAAGGGCTTTGCGATTTGCGTGTCGAAAACATCGAGCACGGGCATATCACTCAGAGACCGGATAACGTGGCCCACCATATTGGCGCTGCCGCTACAATAGGCATAGCGCTCACCCGGCTCATGCAGTTGCGGCAACCGCGCGAAGAAGGACCAGAAGTCTGGCTCTTCGGTTTGGGACCACATCCGATCCTCACTGCCGACGGAGTCATCAGATGCATGGCAATCGAGACCTGTTGTGTAGGTCAGAACATGTGAAAGCGTGATATCCGCTTTTCGCAGATCCTCAATCGCTTCGCCTTTCGCAGTCAACAGGTCGACGACGGGTCGTGCATCGAGGTCAACCTCATACCCATCATTGATGAGGGCCCCCAGCATGACAGACCCAAAGACTTTTCCGAGGGATCGAACATCATGTCTGGATGTCGCGTCATGCCCGAAAAAATACTCTTCGAGAAAGAGTGTTCCCTGATGTGACGCCAGAATGGCATGAAGCTGGAGAGGTGGATTATCTTGGGGGTTCGCCGTCGCGATCGTTTCAACGAGATCGTTGAGGGGGCTTGGATCAAATCCGAGACTTTCAGCGGCAGCGACGGTCCAACCATCTTCTTGCAGGGGAGGCGGAGTATAGGTTGTGATGGGATTATCTTTGGGGCGAGGATGGTAACCTATCTGACCATCAGCCTTGGCCCTGCGCATAACGAGCGGGTCTTCGAACCATGGATGGTCCAACGTCAGTGTACCGTCTGCATTTTGTTTGAGAGGAATGCGGCGCTCCCAATCACCTGATCCTGTCACGAGTTCGACGTCCCCTGAGGGGGTTGTCTCAACATTGAAAGGACGGCGA
The DNA here is from genome assembly GCA_038526555.1 of Pseudomonadota bacterium. GTDB lineage: Bacteria > Pseudomonadota > Alphaproteobacteria > Caulobacterales > Maricaulaceae > Litorimonas. The sequence continues at coordinate 2,018 of JBCBGR010000119.1, read as the reverse complement.
CCGCTGAGTATCTCATTGCGCTCCGGGTTTCTGAGAACAGCTTGCTGCTCCCCAGTGTCATTTTCGAAAATATCGAGGAACATGCGAAAGTCACGATCCTGCACCACCGTCCGGCCGGACCACTGATCCAGTCCCGTGCGGTTCAGGGTGATCGGTGTCATAGCTGTGTAGAATGCGAAGTCGCTCTCATACTGTTTGAGATATCCGTCAATACGCAACGGATTGTTCCGGATCGTACCTTCAAAATTGATCCCAGTCTCGGCAAGCGCCCGAAGGGTCGCACCGTCCCGAATGACCTTTATTGTGGCTCCATTGATGGAGGCATCGCAGTCTGAGTCTGAGCATGTCATGTGAACCTGTACAGCAGGCTTACGCGCTTCATGAGTCCAGTGCCAGAGCCCCAGAAAGGTATCAGCTAGAGGATCAGGAGATTCCGATTGTGCTGCACAAGCCGGGAACATGATGGCACTCAAGAGGGCGATCTGTAGAATCTTACGGGGCATTGAACGGAACTCAATTTGTGTTTTGGCAAAGGAAACCGCATGGAAAATGTCTGGACTATTCTATAACGACAAACGTCTTATGTCTGGACTCCTCTATAACGACAAGTGTCTTTTTAGGGTTAAAGATGATCAACATGAACCGTTTTGACGGATTATACGAAGGAGCTGGGATAATGCCGTCAAAAGCAGATTTAACCCCCACACTCGAAACCGAACGACTCACTCTCCGCCCGATTGATATGGAGGCGGATTTTGAGGGCTATTGCGCGGTTCATTCCGATGAGGAGAGCGTTCGCTATATCGGTGGGAAGACACTCAGTCCTGAGCAGGTCTGGCGCTATATGGCGATGGTGCTCGGGCATCATCATGCGCGCGGCTATGCTGTTCTCTCGCTGATTGAAAAAGAGACCGGGCAATGGGTCGGTCGGGTCGGGCCGTGGTACCCTCATAATTGGCCGGGACGGGAAGTGGGTTGGGCGATCCACCCGGCGCATACGCGGAAAGGGTTTGCTAAAGAGGCAGGTCGCACCTGTATCGACTATGTGCGTGATACGTTGGGCTGGTCGGATGTGATCCACATTATTGAAGACGGCAATATCGCTTCAGTTCGCACGGCCGAGGCGTTGGGCTCCAAGCATTTGGAAACTGTGAATGGCCTCTCCGGCACGACCGATGCAGTTTGTCATATTTATGGGCAGACGTTCTAGAATGTGGCTTTTAAGGTAGCCATCCCGCTTCTTTGATGCGCGCTGCGCCGCTGCGGCTGACGGGTACCGTTTCACCGTTTTTCAGATGAATCGTCAGCTTGCCACTTTGGCGGATAATATCTGCCACGCCGTCTTTGGCGACCCACCAGGAGCGATGCGGGGTTAGCCCCTCCAGCGGCAGAGCCAAGTCTGGCACATCGACTAAGCGCATGAGTAGCATATGATCGCCCTTTGACGTGTAGATGCGTAGATAATGATCTTCAGACACAGCTGCGTAGAGGTCCGCACCCTGGAGTTTCAGGGGCAAGCGTTCCATGAGTGGGGGACGATCTATCTCAATCGTGGAGCCCGCTTCAGGTCTATGGGTGAAGCGTTCTGAGACCGCTGTAATGACCAGCGCAATCACGGCAATATAGAAGAGCGTGATCCCGACGACCGTCGGTGAGGTTGAGCCAACGCCGAAAAGCACAAAAGGTGCCACGGCTAAGGTCGCGCCAAGCGATCTCAAAAATGTCCGCACGATTGCATTGGCCGGGTTTTTCCAGCGATCCAGCCAGAGTTGCATGAGTAGCGCGCCAATTCCGCCTGCAAAACACAGCCCAATCCAGTAGAGCGCGCGACCAACAAGTCCGAAATATTGCGTCCCGAGCGGGGCCAGGATCGTCAGTATGACCCCTGCGATGGCGGGTGGCAGCAGAAACCGTGCGACCGCACGACCCGAAACCTCTGACTTTACTGGCCCCGCTCGGGACGCAATATTTCGGACTTGTTGGTCGCGCGCTCTACTGGATTGGGCTGTGTTTTGCAG
>JBCBGR010000118.1:0-7914 GCA_038526555.1 Pseudomonadota bacterium | reverse complement strand
TTCATAGAAACCGAAGAAAACCCACCATGAAGTCTTTGACTGGCCTAACGGCTTTGTTGACCCTCTCTGTTGCGCCTGCCGCGCTGGCAGCTGCACAATCACCTTTGGCACGCTTGGCACTGCAGAGGCTGAAAACATCGTTATTTATATGGATGACGATCTGTCCGTGCCCTCTGTCGGCGACCTGATGGACAGCGACGATCTGGCTGCGCTGACAAAGGCGGTCGAAGCGTCCAAATTCAAAGGTAGCTTTGGTAAGCATAAGACCTTTTACGGCATTGGTGATTTCGACGCTGTGACCGTCATGGGCATAGGATCAGACGCGCTAACGCGTCGGCAGCTTCATGACCTCGGAGGCCACACCTCTAACGCGCCGGGTGCTGGCTCCATTCTGGTTGTCACAGACGGTTTTCAGACATCCGTTACCAACCCGGCTGCAGAGTTAGCGGTCGGTTATGGTTTGGGGGATTATTCCTTCCGCACTTATAAAACGGGAAAAACGGGTCAGAAAGGCATCACCAATCCGTCGAATGATGATCGGACTGTGACTTTTGCGGTCGATGATCCTGCGGCGGATCAAGGCCTGATGGACCGTGAATATACCGCGCTGATTGATGCGGTCACACTGGCTCGGGACTTTGGCACAGAGCCGGGCCTGTCGCTCTATCCCGAAGAATTTGTTCAGCGCGTCCGGGCTGAAGCACGCGGCATTCGCAACCTCCGCGTTCGCGTGATGGATGAACGTGAGCTGGAGCGTGAAGGGATGGGTGGCATTTACGGGGTCGGCAAAGGATCGGTCCATCCACCTCGGCTTCTTATTCTGGAATATATCGGCGCAGGCTCTGACGAAGCCCCGCTCGCACTTGTGGGCAAAGGTATCACCTTTGACACAGGCGGCATCAGCCTGAAGCCCAATAATGGGCAGTGGCTGATGAAGTCTGACCTGTCTGGTGCCGCCGCTGTTGCAGGCACATTGCTCGCAACAGCCAAACGCGGCGCAGACATTAACGTTGTGGGCTTTATGCCACTCGCGGAAAACATGCCGAGCGAACGCGCCATCCGTCCGGGTGATGTGCTGAGTACCTATAACGGCACGACCATCGAAATCATGAGCACAGATGCGGAAGGCCGCCTCTTGCTGGCTGACTCGGTCGCCTATGCCGAAGCGAATTATGACCCCGCACTGATCGTCAACATTGCGACTCTCACCGGATCAGCGGCCCGCGCCGTTGGTGATGAATATGGTGTCTTGATCACACGCGATTGGGATCTCTCCATGGAGATGAAAGCGATCGGGAAACGCTCTGGTGAGGATGTCTGGCCCCTGCCGCTTCATCCGAACCATTATCAGCAAATCAACTCTGATATTGCCGATATTAAATCGACAGGCGGCGCACCCGGTGCATCCATCGGCGCAGCGGTTGTCGGGACTTTTGTGTCCAAAGATCAGCCTTGGGTCCATCTAGACATTGCAGGTGTTGACTGGCGCGATAGCCCGACGCCGACAGCGCCCAAAGGCCATGCCGGATGGGGGGTTCGCTTTATGGACGAATTGGTTCGGACTTATGAGGCGAAATAGCTCAGGCCCTAAACGGATCTGAGCAGCCGCCTTAAAGGCTAATTTAACCACACTTTGCGAATAGCGGCGCATGAACTTGCGCCGTTCTATCTCTGTCCGGCTGAAAGGTGGTCTTGCCGCCTTTGCGATCGCGTTCGGCGCAACGCCGACCTTAGCGCAAGATGCCTGCCAGACTGTCGGTCATACGGTTGATAGTCTTGCGGTTATTCAAGCCTTGTCAGCAGATCCGGAATCGCGAAGCCTTTCCCGCAGACTCCAGCGCTCTGTTGCGTCTATTCAAGCGTCTGGTCTCACCCAGACCGACACTAATGCGCTCTCGCTCACGGAGCAAACAGCCCTTCGCGATTACATCACTGCGCTGCAACAAGCCGCAGCCATAGCAGAGGCAGGGTCTGTCGCAGATGCCCGCACCATCGTTGCACCGCATGTCAACGCGGCTCTATTCTCATCACTCGAAAATCTGGAACTGCAATGGGAATGCCTGCCGGAAGAGGCCGTAGAAACCACTGTCGATGAGCGCGAGACGTCAGGCGGTGCGGCAGTTCAGCCAGGCTCTAACGGATCAGGCAGCGGGCTAGGAACGCCCGGCAACCTCGCAAACGGGACATTGTCAGGACCGGGACTGGAAAACTCGCAAGGCAATGCAGGCCGCGGTGTTTCTTTTGCGCAAGACGCTATTGTCGGCGGGAACGTCGTCGCCTTCTATTTCATGCTACTCGGTTTTTTCCTCGTCGGGCTGGTCTTTTACCTCTCCAGACGGTTGCGCCGTCAGACAGAGCGTGAGGCGCGCCGGGTGTTGGATCGACCTGTAAAAGTCTTTTTAAACGGCAGCCTGCACCATCTCCGTCTGGTCGATATCTCCATGAATGGGGCCAAGCTCGGGCATAAGGGCGAAGTCTCTGAAGATGATGATATTGGGATCGATATTGGCGGCACGTGGCACAATGCGCAGGTGCGTTGGACCAATACGAATTATGCAGGCGTGAAATTCAAGAAAGCGCTGGATGCTTTCACTGTGGAGCAGATGGCTTAAGCATCATCCACGCGGTTGGCGGAACCGTTCCCCCTGACCCATTCGTCACCTCACAATCATATGACCGTCACATTCGCTTGGCAGCGGTGATGTAAATCGTTATGGACGCGGAATTTTATTTAAAGCCCCGCTTGTTTCACGAGCGACATAAGAAAAAGAAAGAGGCCTAATATGACAAAGAATGAACTCACACCCCGTGACGCCGTTGATCAGCTCGTTACACTCTACAACGAACAAGTCGCCCTTCTACGCACACGCTTTGATGCTTATGCAGAGGGCCGGATCAAAGAACTTAAAGAAGAACATGCTGTTTATCCGCAACTAACCGTCTCGATTCCCGCTGAAGAAGCGGTGATGACGAGCAACCTCGCACTCGGCCGTGTGGCCAGCCGTCACGAATTCACGACGACAATTACGCGCCCTGACCTCTTCCGCCCCTATATCGAGCGACAGCTTGAAAAGGTGCTGCGGGATTTCTCAGCCAAGATCGAGGTCAGCCTCTCTGACAGTCCAATCCCGCTGAACTTTGCGCTGGAATCAGCGACCGCTGGACTGGACCTGAAAATGCGTCAGGCCCTGCCGACCTATTTTTATACGCCGAACCTTGTTGCCACCAACGATCATATTGTGGACGGGCGGCAGATCCTCGACCGAAGCACGGCGATGCCGCTGGCGCTCTTCACGGCGGAACGGACCGATTATTCGCTGCACCGGATCCGCCACTATACAGCCACAGATCCTAGCTATTTTCAGGACTTCATCCTGTTCACCAACTACCAGCGCTATGTTGATGAGTTCGTCGAATGGGCGCTGGCAGAAGTCAAAGCGGGGCGCGCCACGCATCTTGTCGAACCGGGCGGACGGATCACGGGCGCGGACGGCGTCCCTTCACAAGATCATATTGCGAAGATGCCCCAAATGCCCGCTTATCATCTTGTGATTGATGGGCACCGTGGCGTCACGCTGGTCAACATTGGCGTCGGGCCGTCAAATGCGAAAACCATCACCGACCACTTGGCCGTCATGCGGCCCCATGTCTGGCTGATGATTGGTCATTGTGGCGCGCTCCGACGAACACAACGCCTCGGCGACTATGTTCTGGCACACGCTTACTTGCGCAAAGACAAGGTGCTGGACCATGTTCTGCCGCCGCACATCCCGCTCCCAACGCTTGCCGAAGTACAACTCTCGCTGAGTGAAGCGGTGGGTGATATTGCAGGCCTGAAAGAAGGTCGGGTCAAAGAACTCCTACGGACAGGCACAGTCGTCACAACCGATGACCGGAACTGGGAACTCGCCTTTGAGGATTATGCCGTCGATCTGAACAAGTCGCGCGCCATCGCCATCGACATGGAGTCCGCGACCATTGCGGCCAATGGGTACCGCTACCGCGTCCCATATGGAACGCTGCTCTGCGCGTCTGATCGCCCGCTTCACGGTGAGATCAAACTGCCTGGCATGGCCGACGCTTTCTATCAGGAACGGGTCAGCCAGCATTTGCAGATTGGCCTGCGCGCCATCGAAATTCTGCGCAAAGAATCAGACGCGGGGACGCTTCATTCGCGGAAGCTGCGCAGTTTCGACGAGCCGCTCTTCCGCTAATAAAAAAGCCGCCCGTTGTGGGCGGCTTTCTTTTTGGGGTTGAGGTCGCGTTAGCGAACAGAGCGTCCACGCGCGTTCACGATGTCCATCTCTTCCATGAGATGATCCGCGCCATCGACCTTTTCCATGACCCAGAGCATATAGCGGCTGTCGACATGGATTGAGCGCGTCGTGCGCGGATCGAAATCCCAGTCAGAGTTCACACTTTCGATCGTGCCGTCAAACAGCAGACCGACCAACTCACCGCGTGCATTGAGCGTCGCTGAACCAGAATTACCTCCGGTGGAGTCGAGGTCTGTCAGGAAGTTGACGGGCACAGAGTCAATCGAGTCGAGTTCATACATCCCGTAGTCTCCCGCTTCGATCAAATCGAGCTGGCTTTGCGGGCTGTTGAACGGATCTTCGCTTGTATCCTTCTCCAGAATGCCTTCCAGTGTCGTGAACGGATCATATCGCATGCCATCTTTCGGTGAGCCGCCCAGTACATTGCCGTAGGTCACGCGCAATGTGGAGTTCGCATCGGGATAGGCGGTGAAGCCCTGATCCTTCTGCCACGCGATGATGGCTTCCATATATTTAGGCTGAAGCGTCGCACGACGTCCGGCGCGATCCTTGGACGCGGACTCAATACCGCGCTCATACTCGTAAAGCGCAACAGCGAGGCGCATGAACGGATCAGCACTGGCTTCCAGTTCTTCTGGCGTAGCGTCCATCAGGGCCAGACGCGTGTCCAGCTCATCCAGACTGGTTCTCGAATAGTATGAGTCCAGCGTCGCCATCATTGCGGCGTCACTGATCCCTTCATAGAGACTAAGGGCCTGATCCAGAGCGGGGACCCGCTCTTCGGCAGGTTGGTCCATATAACCTTTCAGGAACATCGCCCAAACGGCCTTGTCGACACTGCCATCATAGCGACGGTCCAGTGCCGTAAAGGATTGCTCCATGCGGCCCATGTCACGTTCCTGATAGCCGCTCTCACGCACCGCATCCTCTTTCAGACGCTCATGCGAAAGGCGATAAAGACGTTGCGCGACACCCAAAAGGGATGGACGCGTCGCATTATTATACCAGTAATTGGTCCGCGCCGCAGTGGCCGCTTCTTCGCTCAATGCATCCAGCGCTTCAATCGCTTCAGCATAGCCCGCGTCTGGCGCTTCTTCCGCGATCCACGCGTTTAAGGCGGCTTCGCGCTCCGCCCGACGATCCACGAGACCGACACGGCGCGCCCCTTCAATCTGACCGCCAAAATTCTTCTGAACATTGTTCAGGCTGGCCAGAAGCGATTCGTATTTGATCCGTGCGTCACTACCCGGCTCGGACGCATCCTCAATTGTGCCAATCCAGTCATCCAGGACGATCTGCCAAGTCGGATAGAGCCAATCGAACGTATTTTTGACTTGCGCCAGACGTGTGTAGCGCGACGTGCTACCTGGATAACCAGCCACCATCACAAAGTCCCCGTCATCGAGACCCGCGGCAGAAACTTTCAATGTATGCGGCGGTACGAAGGGAACATTGTCTTCGCTGTAGTCTGCCGACTTGCCCTCAGGTGAGACATAGGCGCGGTAGAAGGCGAAGTCGCCTGTGTGACGCGGCCACTGCCAGTTATCTATGTCGCCGCCATATTTCCCTATCGGACCGGCTGGCGCGTAGGCCAAGCGAACATCTTTGATTTCGAGCTGCTTGATCAGCTTATATTGCAAACCACCATAGAAGGAGGCGACACGACAGCGATGGCCGTCATCTTCTTCACACTCGGCCACAATGGCTTTGCGTGCAGAATCGATAGCCGCAAACTGCGCTTCGCCAGATAGGCTTTCATCCAGGCCACCTTTAACCTGCGTTGTGACATCGGTCAGCTCAACAGTGACGTAAACCCGGGAACCGGGCGCTGCAGGCAACTCTGCACTCAGGTCTTCGGCGAGGAACCCATCTTCCAAATAGTTTGCCTCTTCCGTCGAATTATACTGGATCGACCCGTAGGCACAGTGATGGTTGGTCACGACCAGACCTTGCGGCGAGACAAAAGACGCTGTGCACCCACCGAGCGAGACGACCGCACCCATTGGGAAACCCGTCAGATCAGAAATCTGCTCCGGCTTCATCTTCAAACCTTTGGCACGGAGGTCTTTGGCGATTTCTGGCAACTGGTCCGGCGTGAACATGCCTTCGACCGCGTAAGCGGCGGGGGCAGCTGCCAAACTCAGAATAGAAGTGGATAGCAGAATGCGGCGTATCATGATCGTCTCCCTTGATAGATTGCACCTGCCTTATCGTAATACGATAAGGCAGGACAAGGTGTAGACTGTCACTAAGCGGGCATATTTGCCCCGAAAGCTGATCCGATCAGGTGGAACCTGCCTTCAAAGAGCTAGGCCGCCATAAACTCAGACGCATTTGCCCAAGTCCCGTGGAAACCGAGCGGCACGCGCTGCGGAATATGGATTTCGGCGATGGGTGGCGCGCTCATATTCTGCGCGTCGATGATAAGCGCCCGACTATCACCCGTTTCCCCATTCGTAACAAAGGTGATCAGATAGCCATCATCTTCCGACTTGGCATTATGGCGCGGCGCAAAAGCCGGTTCTGAGCCGAAGATATTTGTCCTAAAATCGTGTCGCGTATGGGTGCCACGCTCCAGATCATATTTCAGAATCCCGTCAAAGACCTGAACGTCCGTATCCGGAATGGAGACGTGATATGAATAGCGGCTCTTACGACCCGCGTGACCCAGATTAACAACGGGGAATTCGCCAATCGTATCATCAATCTGCTCTTCTTTCGTCGCACCCGTTTTCAAATTCATCGTCCATTTGGTCAGATGCGCGCGCAAGGCGAGCACATTCACCATCGGCGCGTAAGGGCCAAACTGGGTGGGCATGTCCCGGCCATTATCGACCATCTTGCAGCAATAGAGGTGGATTTCGTCTCCCTCCTCCCACGCATTGACAACATGGTAGATGTAGCAGCCCGGGAATTCGAACCAGCGGATAGTCGACCCATCCCCGTGACGTGGGATCACACCGAACCGCGTCGGCAGATTTTCATCATGATGGATCGACCAGATTTTATTCTTGAGCCCCTGGTCCGTGAAGACAACGGGCAGGTCCATCAGGATTGAGTAGTTCTCTGTGATCGCCATGTCATGCGGCAAACGCGGCCCCGGCAATGCAATCCGGGTGAAGTGCTTGAGCTGATTATCCGGACCCACAACGCCGTAGCTATAGTACGGGTCGTAGAGATCATAATCGAAGAAGATGAATTCCCCCGTCGCCAGATCGACTTTGGAGTGGGCGGAGACGTTTTTCGGCAGCTCCCCGCCAAATGTTTCAGATCCTAAAGTCTCCAGCGTATTGGGATTCATCCGGACGGGCTGCCCCGACACATACCAGAGCGCCATTAGCTCCCCATTATGCATGACAATATCAGTATTGGCCGTGTCTTTGTAGACGGTTGGCGAATGGGTGCGCGAGGCCGGTGAGAAAATACCGGGCTTATCCAATGTGCCCTTCACTTCCGATTCAAAATCATCACTGCGGATATAGCGGTTCCGATACCGCGCCTTGCCGTCTTCAAAATGGATCGCATGGATCATGCCGTCGCCATCAAACCAGTGATGCAGGCCCTTCGGGTCATGGATCGGATCTGGCCCGTTCCGATAATAGGCGCCGCCAAAGTCACGCGGAATTTCACCCATCAC
>JBCBGR010000117.1:0-7921 GCA_038526555.1 Pseudomonadota bacterium | reverse complement strand
TCTGGACACAGACATCTGGCCCCATGGTCAATCTCGGCAATGCCGACTCAGCATCACTCAACATCATGTTGCCGAACGTCCGAAACGACGTGGATTTGAATTTCCGCCTGACCGCTACTGATGTGTCAAACAATACAGCGACAGACGATGTTCGAATCACGGTAATCAACACAGGCGACGGTCCCCAAGGCCCCTCTCCGCAGGGTATTCCAGACGATGGTGACGATCGCCGGGATGATGCTAGACGCGACCGTGAGGCTCGCCGTATCTTTGATGGTCGAGAAGTCAGAACCTATGACGGGACACAAAATAACGTCGCCAATGTCAGCTGGGGCGCGAGCTTCATTCACCTGCAACGGCTCGCTCAAAATGATTACGCCGACGGTGTGAGTTCACTGGCAGGCCCAAGCCGCGTTAGCGCACGCGCCGTATCCAACGCGATTTCGGCACAGGATGAAGGTGTCTCGCTTCCCAATAGCTTCAACGGCACAGATTTTGTCTGGCAATGGGGTCAATTCATTGACCATGACCTGGACCTGACAGATGGCGCTGAAGAAGCCGCGGATATCACAATCCCGACAGGCGATGTGCATTTTGACCCGACCGGGACGGGCACAGTCACCATGGGCTTTAATCGCGCTCTCTTTGACCCTGATACAGGGCTCACAAGCGCCAATCCGCGCGAGCAGGAAAATGAGATTACGAGCTGGATCGACGGTTCCATGGTCTATGGCTCGGATGATGACCGCGCGGAAGCCTTACGCGTTGGCCCTGATAGTCCGCTCCTTAAAACAAGCGAGGGCAATCTACTGCCCTTCAATGAAGACTCACTCACTAACGCGAATGGTTTCATCACCGACCCGACCATGCTGTTCCTGGCCGGAGACATTCGCGCGAATGAGCAGTTGGCGCTTGCGACCATGCACACGCTCTTCGTGCGTGAGCATAACCGGCTAGCGAATGAACTTGCAGAGGACTTCCCTTCGCAGACCGCTGACGAAATCTTCGAGGCCGCGCGTCGTCTCGTGGTCGCAGAAATTCAGATGATAACGTTTGATGAGTGGCTTCCAGCCCTTGTCGGCGCGGGTGCGATTGCGCCCTATGCTGGCTACGACGACATGCTGGACCCCTCCATTTTCAACGAGTTCAGTGCAGCTGCCTTTCGACTGGGGCACTCCATGCTGAATGAACAGCTCCTGCGGCTAGACGCCTCTGGGCAGGAAATTGCCGAAGGACATATTGACCTCTCAGCGGCTTTCTTCACTGCGCCTATGGTCCTGCGGACGGAAACGGATCTCGATCCCATCCTACGCGGCCTCGCGACACAGCGACACCAGGCTTTGGATGAGAAGATCGTTGATGATCTGCGAAACTTCCTTTTTGGCGCGCCCGGCGATGGCGGGTTGGATCTGGCTTCACTGAATGTCCAACGCGGACGGGACCACGGCCTGCCAGACTATAACGCCATGCGCGTGGCGATGGGGTTATCCGCTGTGACATCTTTGGATCAGATTTCGTCAGACACGGACACCGTCAACGCCCTATCGGCCACTTATGCCACAGTCGACGATATTGACCTCTGGGTCGGCGGCCTCAGCGAAGACCCGGTTGGGAATTCACAACTAGGCCCCCTCTTCCAGAGCATCATTGTCCGGCAGTTCACCGATCTGCGCGATGGCGATCGCTTCTGGTACGAGAACGACTTGCAGCCGCCAGAAATGGACCGTGTGCGCGGGACGACCCTGTCACGGGTCATCCGTCGCAACACATCCATCGGCAATGAGCTTCAGGATAATGTCTTTATGGCTCCATAACCTCATCTGAAGCTTCTTCGGCCATATCTTCACCAGACGCGTCGTCCATCGGCGCGTCTGTTGCTTGCCCTAATTGCGACGCTAAGCCCCGGAACAGAGCGATGTTCAAGTTCATTGAATGCGGGCCAACACTCGTTGCCTGCATGAATTCCCGATCCGCCGCGTTCTTCGCAATGACAATATTCGTCTTCGGATCAACGTAGACATACTGCCCGTAAATCCCGACTGCAAAATAGTCCTGATCAGCGGGCATGGGCACCCACCACTGATAGCCATAACCGACGTCGCGATCTGAGAGCGTTGGCGCTGAATGGACAGTCGAGGCAGCCACCCAATCCGCGGGAATGAGCTGCTCGCCTTTCCATTCGCCATTTTGCAAGAACAGCTGACCGAACTTGGCGTAATCTCGTGTGGTCAGGTTTAATCCACCCAGCGCAAAGGCCACACCCTTTCCGTCCGTCAGATAGAAAGGTGGCTGTCGGAAGCCGAGTGGCCCATAGGTCTCTTCCCAGAGATCATGCAGGCTCTTACCTGTGGCGTTGCGCAGCGCCCACGCGGCCACATGTGTATCCATTGAGACGTACTGCCAGGCTGATCCCGACTCGAACTGACGTTCTTTCAAACCAACCGTATATTTATCGAGAGACCCGCCAAAGGCGATCGTCCGACCCATTTTATTAATGTCAGAGGACTGATCTGCGTAATTCTCATCAAACATAATGCCGCTGCTCATGTTCAGGATATTGCGCAGCGTCGCGCCTTCATAAGCCGTCCCGGCCAAATCAGGAACATAGGTTGTGATCTCATCATCAAGGCTCTTGATCGCCCCAGACTCTAAAGCGGGACCGTAAAGCCCTGACATGAAGGATTTGGCGACTGACCAGCTGATCCGTCGATCATCCGGACCCGTACCGCGATAATAGCTCTCATGGATAATATCGCCATCGCGCACGATAACGAGCGAGGTCGTGTCCAGCTCTGCCAAAATCGCCTCGACGGATTGTTCCTGATCGCCAATCATGACGGTTTCCGGCAGCGGCACTTCGGTTTGTGCCCAGCTATCGTCGACCTCACCGTTGAGTTCACGGGTCAGAAACGCCCGATCCATATTGGAGAAATTACCCACGATCTTGTCGGCATCAAACACGGTGTTGGCTGCACTCAGCCGTGCGAGATCATCCCCTTTGAACAGGAACAGGGCTCCAATCGCGACAGCGAGCAATGCGATTAAGCCAATGACAAGTTTTAAAAAAAGTTTCACGGTGTCCCCTCAATCATCCTGGCCACTCTAACGGCGGCTCTCCCCTCCTCTCCTGTGGCCAGAGGCGGTGTCCCGTCAAGGCAGGCTTTAACAAACTGGTCGAATGCGGTGGCGAGGCTATCCTGAACAGATGGGTCATCACCGAAGGCAGCGTTCAACGCGTAAGCCGTGTCATGCGTCAGCGTTTTCTGGCCAAAGTCGATCTGAACGGTTCCGGTTTCATACCTGAGCGTCCATTGGCGGCTGGGCTCGGCATTACGAGACGCAGACGGATAAGCGGTGAAATCAGCATAGCCGAGTTCTGCGCGTACTTCGTCCCAATCCTCTGAGTAAACGCGCTTCGCCGCTTCTGTATTCACCCAGTCCGGTTCACCGAATAGCGACAAGACCAGATCGAGATCATGGATCATCAAGTCCATGACAACACTGGTGTCGAGGTTCCGGTCTGAGGGGCCGCTGTGACGCGTGATCTGGAGTTCAGTCGGTCGATCTAGAATCGTTTGCAGCCCAATGGCATTCATCACGACACGTTCTTGATGACCGATTTGAAGGATTCGGTCTTTAGAGCGCGCGAGCCCGATGATGTCGTCGCAATCCACAACCGACGTCGCCATCGGTTTTTCAATGAGCAAGTGACATCCTTCGGTAAGCCCGAGTTTCGCGAGCGATGCATGATCGCTGCCCGGAACAGCAATGATGAGCGCATCACAGACGGATGCCAGCTTTTCGGCCTCCAAAAAGACCTCGCCACCGTTACGCTTCGCCACATCTCGCGCTTTGTCTTCATTGCGATCAAAAACACCGATGAGTGTCGCGCGGTCATGCGCGGCAACTTTCGACACATGGTATCCGGCGAAGACACCTGCGCCCATGACGCCAACCTTAAGGTGGGTTTCCATAGGCCTCTCATAGGCGTCTGATGAGTCGCGACAAGTCGCATTCCCAGCCCCGAATTGATTCGCCGCCGACGGGAGAAAAATCGTCTAAATCCCGGGAAACAGACGCAAAATTACTATCTTGGAGTGTGTCAGGGGTCGAAAATGCGGCAAATCCACCGCTATTACGGCCATTTTCGTGACTCTGCGGCAGATTTGCTTACTGTTTGGATATGCGCCTTGGACACGTCGTCGCAGGGCAATTATCGAAGGAGAGCCCCACGATGAACAAGAAAGAACTCGTCGCGAAACTGGCCGATCATCTCGACAGCAGCCAGTCCGCTGCTGGTGATGCTGTGAACGGCGTACTCGACATCATCACGGCAGAACTGAAGGCCGGAAACGAAGTCAACCTTCCTGGATTTGGCAAATTCATCGCCAAGCATCGTCCTGCCCGTGAAATGCGTAACCCGCAAACTGGCGAAAAGATGATGAGCAAGGCGAAAACGTCTGCACAGTTCAAGCCCAGCGTCGGCCTGAAAGACCTCTAAGTCTAATCATATCGCGATGCGTCGATCTCGGCGCTCGACAAAGACAGGCTGCTCCTTCACTGAAGAGATGCAGCCTTTTTGTTTGGGAGTACGAAATATGGCGGATGTTGGTTTTCTTGACCTGTTGGATGATGGAGTTGGTTTTGGCGCGAAAACCGCCAAGACAATAAAGGTCACTATCTTCAACCCCAGGCGCTATTTCTTAGCGGCTCAAACACCTGACTGGTCAGGATTTTCGCCATCGATCCGCGTTTACGTCGTCCTTCTAGCCGCCTCATCCTACCTCAGATATCTCTACCTCGGCGACGGCCAGCTCATGACCGAGCTTTACGTCGATCAGTTTAAACAGGTCATAGAGCAACTCTCAGAAAGAGAGCCTCGCTGGCTTCAGGTTGGTCCGAGAGACTTAGCCAATGCAACACTCACTCATCTCTTCTTTCTGACACCTTTTATTGGCTTCACCCTCTACACGCTCTTTGGAATGGTTTGGATGGCCTATGCGGAGAAGCTCAGTCTCGTGGTCAGGATACGCTATATCTACGCGCTGCTCATCCCAGCCACAGTCTTTATGCTGATTGCAACGATCGCAATGGTGACACTCCCCAGATCAATGGCTGGTGCGGTCTCAATTCTCAGTCTCGCTGGAAGCAGCGTTGCTGTAGCTATCACGGCCTATTTCGGGGCTTACCCAGAAGAAGAGAGTAAGGGGGGCAGGATTATGCGCGCGATCACACTCGGCATTGCGCTCATTGCCGTTATGATGCTCAGTACCACCATCGGTTTGATGTGGAGTACTTTCATGGCAATGGATGCCGCACTGAGCGCGACAGTTCCAGTCGAAGATTTGCCAGCAGCATTAGAAGTACCGACAGGGTCCTAACCGGCTAGGCGCCTCTTCGTTTGGCTATGATGGCATTTGATCTATCCAACATAATACTTAAAGTTGCAAAGTAATTTTTTTGTCTTTTATGTTGACTCTGAACATCTAGATTAGAATGGTTAAGCTCCACATTTAATGGAGATTGAAATGAGAGAATTAACACAACACGAGATGGACATTGTCGCTGCAGGTGCAACTTCTGGCGCTCCTTGGACAACCAAGGCTGCAGGATATATCGTCGGATTACTCTCAGGTGACGATGACTCTGGCGAAAGCAATGGAGCCAGAGGCGCTCATGGTCGATATGAAAGACGCACCGGAAGACATTACCCAGGCGGCGATCGCATTACATAAAGGTTAGAGTAGCATCATGGTGTAAGACGATACGTCTTACACCAACTATATTTAACTTATTTTATACAGCCAAGCGCGCCTGTTCACTCTTGCGGTAAGATTTAAGCTCTTCCGCAATCAGGAACGCGAGTTCTAGCGCCTGATCCGCGTTGAGGCGTGGATCGCAGTGGGTGTGATAGCGCGATGAGAGGTCTTCTTCACGGACCATACGGGCTGAGCCGCCAATACATTCCGTCACGTTCTGACCTGTCATCTCAAAATGCACACCGCCAGGCCAGCAGCCTTCGCTGTGGAGGACTTGCATGAAGGTCCGAACTTCGGTGAGGATGTTATCGACGGGGCGTGTCTTGTAACCAGACGCAGTTTTGATGGTATTCCCGTGCATGGGGTCACAGGACCAGACAACCTGCTTACCCGCTGATTTGATGACGCGGGCGAGTGTTGGCAGGCCTTTGGCTACCTTATCGTGCCCATAACGCGCAATCAGGGTCAGACGACCCGGTTCATTCTCCGGGTTCAGGATATCTGTCAGGCGTAGAAGCTCATCGGCTTCCAGCCCTTCGCCAATCTTCATGGCAATGGGGTTTTCGATCCCTCGGAAGAACTCGACATGGGCGTGATCCAGCTGACGCGTGCGGTTGCCAATCCAGAGCATATGGGCGGATGTATCGTACCATCGCCCGGTCGTACTATCGATCCGTGTCATCGCTTCTTCGTAGCCGAGCAACAGCCCTTCATGAGAGGTGTAATAGTCGGTCGAGGCCATTTGCGGCGTCGACTCAGGCGTCACACCGCAGGCTTCCATAAAGTCGAGCGCGTCACTGATTGTTTCGCAGAGCTCGGAGTATTTCTGGCTAATTTCTGAATTAGACACAAAGCCTAAAGTCCATTTGTGAATGTTGCGCAGGTTCGCATAGCCGCCAGTGGAAAAGGCACGCAGCAAGTTCAATGTGGCTGCCGATTGCGAATAGGCCTTCAGGAGACGCTCAGGATCAGGTGTGCGGGAGGCCGGATCAAACGCCATACCATTGATGTTGTCACCGCGATAGCTTGGCAGCGTGACGCCGTCGCGCACTTCAACCGGGGAGCTGCGCGGTTTACCGAACTGTCCAGCAATCCGTCCGACTTTTACCACGGGCTGTCCGCCGCCATAAGTCAGGATGACGGCCATCTGCATCATCACTCGGAACATGTCGCGCAAATTGTCGGGGTGGAATTCCTTGAAGCTCTCGGCGCAATCGCCGCCCTGTAGCAGGAAAGCGTTGCCCTTCGCGACTTCGGCGAGGCGGGCTTTCAGCCGACGGGCTTCTCCCGCGAAGACGAGTGGCGGGTAACCGCGCAACGTGGTCTCCACACCTTCAAGGGCGTCGACGTCCGGGTAATCATCCGGGATGTGCAAAGCAGGCTTCTGACGCCAGCTGGATGGGGTCCATTTTTCCATTTTCAGTCTTCCTGAACCGATTTCGCGCGGACATTTGCTCCGCAGAAACGACCGCGTAGCAAATTTATCCACAAACGGACAAGCCGAGATGTCGGCTGTTAGGCGCGCAACTACCGCTCAATGGTTTCCTTCGCCTGGAATACGGCAACAGATCGCCCTGCCCGCTCGGCAAGAACAGGTTTCTGGGCGGCGTTGAAGCTCTTGCTAGACCCACCCAGATCAATCCGGATCGACTGAATACGCGCCTGTGTAAAGCCAATATCGCCTGACTCTGTCATCCCGATGACATTGAGATAGTGAACACCGTCTGTGGTGGGGCGGACTGAAATCTGCCAGCGCGGGGCTTCCCCTCGTGTAACAGGTAGCGCTGTAACTTTTCCGACTTCCAAATCGGGCGTTCCGTTGGCGACCATTGAGAAGGTCTGCTGGTCATTGCCTGCAGCGGTGACGATCACGTCCGTAAAGCGCCCCACACTAAAGCTTGCCTGAAAGTCGTGATTGAACTGTACAGGCGCACTCGGCTTGCCATGACGGTCCGCCATATTCGCCTGACCATCATGGGACGCATGGGAATGCGTATGGCCATTATGGCTGTGCTTTAGATCATGCGCAGTCGCCGCTTGCGCCAACGACATGGCAGTTACGCCTGCAAGGATGAGTGTTGGAATAGATTTCATGATCCTCTCCTTACTGCGCATGATCTAAAGCACAGCCATAATGGCCATACGCATTCCCATGCGTCCCA
>JBCBGR010000116.1:0-7956 GCA_038526555.1 Pseudomonadota bacterium | reverse complement strand
GGTGCGAAATCCGGCCATCTGACCCGGGAGCGGTTTGCACAAATGCTCAAAAATTTGGCGCGGGATGCCGGGATCGAGCCGG
This sequence comes from Pseudomonadota bacterium, assembly GCA_038526555.1. Classification (GTDB taxonomy): domain Bacteria; phylum Pseudomonadota; class Alphaproteobacteria; order Caulobacterales; family Maricaulaceae; genus Litorimonas. The sequence continues at coordinate 7,874 of JBCBGR010000116.1, read as the reverse complement.
ATCAGGTCAGCCCTCATGTTTTGCGCCATGCGTTTGCAACTCACCTCTTAGAAGGTGGTGCAGACTTACGCGCCGTTCAGACGCTTCTCGGTCACGCGGATATATCAACGACCCAAATCTATACCCATGTGCTGGATGCACGGCTCAAAGCCCTCGTTGAGACCGCGCATCCACTGGCGAACCCCTCAAGGACATCCTCATGAGCCGCAAAGACCCGCGCGACCCGGACTTGATCCGTGACCTGGACTTGTTGCTCGACGCGCTTTGCGATGAATGGGATTTCTGTGCGGGCGTGCGCGGCGCAGATTTGGTCCAAGGCGCGAAACCACTCACATCCAAAAAGTTCACAGACACAGTGCTGGATGCGGAAGCTGAGCTACCCGGCAATCGCGCGAGCTGGGAGCGCCGGGTCAAACGCCGCTTCGTGCAGCGCTATGGTCACAGCGTGACGCGGCGCGACTATCGCCCTTAAGTCTGTGTTGGAAAACAGGTCTGAGACTGGACAGATCAGACAGGCACGCTAGGAGGCGCGAATGGCGCGGACCTATCTTGATTTTGAACGCAGTGTTGCGGAGCTGGATAAAGCGGCGGATGCGTTGGCGCAATCTGACCCGACTGGTGCAGAGGAGATCAATGCCAAAGCTGCCGCAGAGCTGAAAAAGCTCTACGCCAAGCTTGGCCCCTGGGAGAAAACACTTGTGGCGCGTCACCCTGCTCGCCCGCATTTTACAGACTACATTGATCAGCTGGTCACAGACTTCATTCCGCTGGCCGGGGATCGCCAATTTGGCGATGATCATGCGCTCATTGGCGGGACGGGCAAAATTCGCGGGCGGGCTGTCATCGTGATGGGTCACGAAAAGGGCAAAGACCTCGACACGCGCCTGAAGCATAATTTCGGGATGGCCCAACCAGAAGGTTATCGAAAGGCCGTTCGCCTCATGGATTTGGCGGAACGGTTCCGCCTGCCCGTCGTCAGCTTTGTGGATACAGCCGGAGCCTATCCCGGTCGCGGCGCGGAAGAGCGCGGCCAAGCCGAAGCGATTGCCCGGTCCATTGATCGAGGCCTGTCACTGACAGTGCCCTTCGTGTCTGTGATCACCGGCGAAGGCGGCTCCGGCGGTGCGGTGGCGATTGCGACCGCCGATAGCGTCCTGATGCTCGAGCATTCGATTTACTCGGTTATCTCTCCTGAAGGCTGCGCCTCTATTCTCTGGAGGGATGGCAGTCGGGCCGAAGACGCCGCCAAAGCAATGAAAATTACGGCGCAAGATTTGAAGAAGCTTGGCGTGATTGACGGGATTATCAAAGAACCTGTCGGCGGCGCGCACCGAGCAGGCGATGAAGCGGTCAAACGCGTCGGCGCGAAAATCCTCTCAGAGATTGAAAAGTTCTCCAAACTGGATGCGCAAGCGCTCAAAGAACGCCGGAGAGACAAGTTCCTCAATATTGGTCGGACTCTACCCGGCGCATAATCAGGCAAGCTTCACTCTGGAATCAAAAGACCCGGACAGTTGCCTGCCCGGGTAAACCTCCCCCGTCCTCCCTTGGAAGAGATGTTCGTTTAGGTCCGCTTGAGACCTAGAAGCTGGACGCAATCCCGACGCCAGCCCAGAGCAAATTATCGTCAGGTGTTGGATCATTGAAGTCCAGCACATCTTCTGAGTTCAGCGTGTAGTTCAGGCCGATATAGAAGGATCCAATATCGTTAACCGCATGGGAAATCGCAGCGGACGCAGTCACCCACTCATAGTCGCCGCCGCCGTCAGCCGTCACAAGGCCGCCGACAAGGCCTAGGTCAAATGTTGTGGCGTCGTTATCTGGCATCGCAATACTATGACCGACTGACCCTTCCAGTGTCAGAGCTTCAAGTTCAATGTCATAATAAGCTGTGATGGCTGGGGCCAGCGGGGCGTCAAAGCCGAGACCGATGTAACCCTCATAAGTGTCACCACCGTCTGGGAAGTGATACCAAGTCGCCCCCACACTGGCGGACACCATGTCTGACAGGTCAAATCCGTATCCGACGTAAAAATCGATTTCATCTGTATCGGCTAGGCTGTCTGACCCCAATCCTGTGGATGCCCATACGCCCGCAGCAAAATTACCTAATCCGAGCTCGACGCCCGGCTGAATAGCTTCAGCTTCAAAACTTGTGCCGCGGAAAACATATTCCGAGACGTAATCAATTGACATGGAGAATGTGGGCTCAACGTCCTGAGCAAAGGCAGGCGCGGCCATCAGGCTCGTGAGGACGGCGCAGGATGCACCAAGACGAATGGATTTGAGTGACATGTAGTTAGCTCCCTTTGAGTTCGAGGCTAACTAGTCAGTCGGGGCTTTCACGGGCGAGCCTGTGGGCCATCTGAGGTGCTGAATGTGGCTCTTCGCCTGCAAAATGTGCACGTTTTATGACGGGTTTGCACCGGATTGGGGCTATTATGACCTGAATCAAAGGAAAATTGGGGGTCTGTCGGGTCTATTTTCCCGATATTCCCCCAGAAAAGGGTCAAAAACTGTGTCTTTTAGGCCACTCTTCCATGGCATTGTTTGACCTTTTTACCCGACCCGCAGGGGCAAGGCGCATTACGGGGCAGTTTAGCGAGCGCTTCTGAAGACAGATCAACAGAGCCATCGCCTTCGCTCAAGTCCACATCCCGGGCTGTTTCTGCATTTGTCCGAACCTCACCCGCCGTGGGTGCCGCGCCCATCATTTCCATAGGGGAGCGAGCAGAGGCCTGCGTAGCCTGGGCTTGTGCAGCTTGATCTTTCAGACGTTGCACGCCTTGCTTCGCCGCTTCCAGCGCATCGGTTTGAGATTGCTGCTGCGCGCGCTGCTGGGCCTGTTGCGCCATTTGCTGACGCTGAATTTGCGTGTTCAGGAGCAGGCGGAACATGGCCTTCGTCACATCCTCGCGCAGTGAGACAAGCAAATTATCAAACAGGGTGAAGGCCTCGCTCTTATACTCGTTCAGCGGATCACGTTGCCCGTAGGCGCGCATGCCGATGACGGACTTCAGCGCATCCAGTTGCTGGAGATGCTCGCGCCAATTCCGGTCGATCACTTGGAGAAGGACCTGCTTCTCAACCCGATGCATTTCCTCTTCCGGAATGCCGTTTGAGAGCTCAGTCGCAACGCGGTCGGCGGCTTCCTTAAAGCGGGCTTCCATTTCCTCATCGGCAATGCCTTCTTCGGCGGCCCAATCGGCGAACGGAAACTCGATATTCATCGCCTCTTTGGCCGCTTCAGTCAGACCGGAAATATCCCACTGTTCGGCGTAAGCCTTCTTCGGGACATGTTTTTCAATCATGTCTTCGCAGAGTTGATGACGGAAATCCTGGATGACGTCGGAGACATCATCATCCGTCATAAATTCCATGCGCTGTTCGAAGATCGTTTTGCGCTGATCATTCATGACATCATCGAATTTCAGCAGGTTCTTGCGGATATCAAAGTTGCGCGCTTCGACCTTGCCTTGTGCGCGCTCAACCGCCTTGGTCATAAAGCGGTTGGTGAGCTCTTCGCCTTCTTCCCAGCCCATCTTGCCCATCATGGACTTCAGGCGATCGCCGCCGAAGATCCGCATGAGGTCATCTTCGGTGGAAAGGTAGAACTTGGAGGTACCCGGATCACCCTGACGCCCTGTCCGACCGCGGAGCTGGTTGTCAATCCGGCGGGATTCGTGACGTTCAGTACCGAGGACATAAAGGCCGCCAGCCTTGAGAGCCGTTTCTTTCAGCGCCGCGACTTCGGCACGAATGTCCTCAGCGATTTTCGCCTTTTTCTTCTCATCCGTGACTTTTTCAGTTTCCGCTTCGATGCGCATGTCCGCATTGCCACCCAACTGGATGTCGGTCCCGCGACCCGCCATGTTGGTGGCAATCGTAACGGCACCGGGGACCCCGGCTTGGGCGACGATCTCGGCCTCTTGTTCGTGATAGCGGGCGTTCAAGACCTGGTGCTCCACGCCTTTGTCGGTCAGGAAGCGGGACAGCTTCTCGGACTTCTCGATCGAGACCGTACCGACCAGCATGGGTTGCCCCTTTTTCTTGGCCTCGGCGATCTCATCGACAATCGCCATGAATTTCTCATCTTCCGTCCGGTATATGACGTCTTCAATATCGATCCGCTGGATCGGGCGGTTCGTTGGGATGACGAGCACGTCCAGACTGTAGATCTCGTGGAATTCCCCAGCTTCCGTTTCCGCTGTCCCGGTCATGCCGGAGAGTTTTTCGTAGAGACGGAAATAGTTCTGTAGCGTCACAGAGGCCAACGTCTGGTTTTCCGCCTGGATGTCGACACCTTCTTTGGCCTCAATCGCTTGGTGCAGTCCGTCAGATAGGCGACGGCCTTGCATCATCCGACCCGTAAATTCGTCAATCAGGATGACTTCCTTATTTTTGACGATATAGTCCTTGTCCGCGATATAGAGGCGGTGCGCTTTCAGCGCTTGGTTCGCATGATGAACGACGGTGACATTTTCAATGTCGTAAAGACTTTCGCCTTCCAGCAGGCCTTCTTCGCGAAGGATCTGCTCCAGCTGTTCTGTGCCGTCTTCATTGAACGTCGCCGTCCGGGCTTTTTCGTCCAGATCATAGCCATCCGCGTCAATGCGCGGGATGATCTTGTCGAGTGTGCGGTAAAGCTCTGACCGGTCCTCAGTCGGGCCTGAGATGATCAGCGGTGTCCGCGCTTCATCGATCAGAATCGAGTCGATTTCGTCGATGATGGCATAGACATGGCCGCGCTGGGCCATCTCGTCTGTGCTAAGCTTCATATTATCCCGCAGATAATCGAAGCCATATTCATTGTTCGTGCCGTAAGTGATATCGGCGGCGTAAGCGCCCTTGCGCCCCGGACCGTAAGCATCGTGATTATTCACGCAATCGACGGTCAGGCCGAGGAAATTGTAGACTTGGCCCATCCATTCGGAGTCACGGCGGGCGAGATAGTCGTTCACGGTCACGACATGGACGCCGCGTCCGGTGAGCGCGTTGAGATAAGCGGCCAGTGTCGAGACAAGCGTTTTGCCTTCCCCGGTGCGCATTTCCGCGATTTCGCCGCGGTGCAGGGCAATCCCGCCGATTAGCTGTACATCATAGTGGCGCTGACCGAGTGTGCGTTTGGCGGCTTCGCGGACCGTCGCGAAGGCTTCTTCGAGCAGGCTATCCAGCGTTTCGCCTTGATCGAGCCGTTCGCGGAACAGAACCGTCTGGTTTTTCAGCTGCTCATCACTCATCGCCTCCATCTGCGGTTCCAGCGCATTAATGCGCTCGACAATGGGACGGAGCTTTTTGAGTTTTCGGTCGTTTTCCGAGCCAAAGAGCTTCTTGGCGATGCCGAGCATGGGCTGGTCCTTGAAAGACGAGTGCGGTCCAACCGATATAACAGTGGATGGCGGACTATTTTTGCTTGGGCGTGACTTAAGAACGCACCTGCCGTAAGTCAACGAAGCGGGGCAGACCAATGATCAGAAAGACAGGATTGTGATGGGCTCAAGACGGGAACAAACTTGGTATCATTCTCGCAAAAAGAGGGCTTTTACGGTTTGTTTTGCTGCGACGAGCCTAATGATTACTGGCGCTTGTGCCCCCAACGCAGGTGAACCCGCTCCTGCCGAGCCTGTTCTCTCCATTGATCGCAGCGGTGACCCGGTCGTGGCGCGCGTCGATGGATCGCCCATTTATCAGCTGGACGTGCGCCGGGCGGCCGAAGCGCAAGGCCTGATCGGGGATACGGATGCAATCGAGCCAGGTGACCCCATGTTCAAAACCACGCTGGATGATTTGATCGATCAGCGACTACTCGCATTGGATGCGCTGCGCAGCGGCGTGGCGAATGATCCCGAGGCACAAAAGCGGTTGGCGGCGGCGCAAGACCGGATTTTGGGCAATTATCGTGTGGAGCGCCACTTAGCAGATATTGTCACCGATGAGGCCGTACGGGACCTCTATGAAGCGCAACGCGCGCTTGCGGGCAGCGGTGAGGAACGCCGCTTGCGTCGGATCGTGGTCGCGGATGAAGCGAAAGCGCAGGAAATCCTAAGGCGTCTGACTGACGAAGAAGATTTCGATGCCCTCATCGAGGAATATTCTGCATCAGGGACCTTGCTGGATGCGTCGGGCGACATGGGCTGGGTGAGCCGTAATATGCTGAGTGGGGCTGTCGCCGCCCAAGGCTTCTCAACCCCTGTCGGCGGGCGATCCGCGCCGTTTCAAGTCGTTGAGACCTGGCAAATCATTGAAGTGATCGATACGCGTACCCCGCAATCCCGGTCTTTTTCGGAAGTGCGCGAAGATATTGAGCGCTTTATGACTTATGAGGCTGTTCAAACCCTCATGACGGATTTACGGGGCCGCGCAGATATTGAACGCGTCAGCCTTGATGAATTGATGCCTCCTGAGCCAGACGAGACGACCCCAGAAGAGACTGTCGAAGAAGAGACGCAGCCTGAATGACGGATATGATCAGCCCTTTTGCGCCGGACCAGTTTCCGGAGCTTCCACCTGTGGCCGGGTTTACGATGGCGACCGCCGAAGCCGGCGTGAAATATCGTGGCCGAACGGATTTGTGGGTCCTTCGCTGCGATCCTGGGACGCAGATCGCTGGCGTCTTCACGCAGAATAAATGTCCCGGCGCACCCGTTGACTGGTCGCGCAAAGCTCTGACCGCCCCCGTCGACGGTCCGCGTCTTGTGGTCGTCAATAGCGGGACGGCGAATGTCTTCTCCGGACAGGCCGGGCGCGACGCTGTGATTGAGACGGCGCGCGGGACGGCTGAGACGTTTGGTGGGACAATGGAATCTGTCCAGCTTGCGTCTACGGGCGTGATTGGTGTCGCGCTCGAAGCCGAAAAAGTCACTGCGCAATTCCCTGATATCGCGAAGCGCCTGTCTTCTGACGGATGGGAAATGGCGGCGCGGGCGATCATGACGACGGATACCTATCCGAAAGGCGCGACCACGACCGCCAAGATCGGTGACATGACGGTTCGGATCAACGGGATTGCCAAAGGCTCTGGCATGATCGCACCGGACATGGCGACCATGCTGGCTTACGTGGCGACGGACGCCGCGATCTCGCAGGATGTGTTGCAGGATTTACTGGCTGAGATGACGGGTCCAACCTTCAACGCGATCACGGTGGATAGCGATACATCCACGTCCGACACGCTGCTCCTGATGGCGAGTGGGGCGGCGGGAAACGCTCCAGATGATGATCTCACCGATTTTCGCCATGCACTGTGCACTGTGATGCATGATCTCGCGCAGCAAATCATCCGCGACGGGGAAGGGATCTCCAAGCTGATGACGATCAAGGTCAGCGGCGCTGTCTCCGACGCCAGCGCGCATATTATTGCTAAAGCCGTCGCCAACTCGCCGCTTGTGAAAACAGCGGTAGCCGGTGAAGACGCCAACTGGGGGCGTATCATTATGGCGGTGGGCAAGGCGGGCGAACCGGCTGACCGCGATCGCCTCACCATTCACATTGGCCCGCATTTGCTTGCGACTAATGGCCAGCCCGACGCGAATTATCGCGAAGAGATGGGTGCGACCTATATGAAAGAGGCTGAAATCGACATTCGCATTGATCTGGGGCTTGGAGAGGGGCAGGCGACTGTCTGGGGGTCGGATCTCACCCATCGCTACATTGAGATCAATGCAGACTACCGCTCATGACGCCTAACACGTCCGGAAAGTTCAAAGGCCCGGTCCTCTGGGTCGCCGCCTGCGCGCTTATTGATGCGGATGGCCGTGTATTGGTGACGCAGCGCCCTGAAGGCAAAGATCATGCGGGTCTGTGGGAATTTCCCGGCGGGAAGATCGAGCCGGGGGAACGTCCAGAGGAAACCATCGTTCGGGAGATTTATGAAG
>JBCBGR010000115.1:0-7974 GCA_038526555.1 Pseudomonadota bacterium | reverse complement strand
GAGACGCACGAGAATATCGTCAGCACTGTCATACCAACCCGCACCAGCCATGAGGGCTGCGAAGACAGGGATCACCACACCAATGAACAGAAGTGGCAAACGATAGCGAGAGAAGAGCGCGCTACCGGCAATCAGAGAGGATGGGTTATCCTTCCGACGACGCAGTATAAGAAAGGCAAAGGCTGCCAGCGACAGGGCTGTGATGATGAAGACGGCCAACGAAAACCCTTCATAGATCTCATTGCCCCGCATATTGGACGTGACCGCCAGCAGAAATGAATTTGTCCCCACCACTGGCAAGAACCAGAACAGGTTTCTCTGAACGATATTGCGAAACCGCTTAGGCAGTTTGAAATGGGTCCCGAAGAGGGAGCAATCTTCGTCCCAATATTTCCAGGTCACGATAATCAAAGAGAAGGCGGACAGATAGGCGAACCCGTTGGCGAGGCCTCTGACCAGCAAGTCCGGATTGTCAGACATTTCAAACAGAAAGGCCAAGAGTCCGAAAAAGAGCGGCCAAGGCAGCGCCATGATAATCCCCGCCCCGATCACGGCAGGCGTATGCCAGAGACTATCTTTCTTGACGCGACCGACATCATTGGCGCGCTCTTCCACATTATTCCAGAGCGCAGGCCGCAAGCGATAAGTCGTCAACATCGCGATCCCGAAGAGACCCACAACCAGCCAGAAGCGGCGGGCCTGTTCGATCAACACATTCAGCGTGGTGGTCAGGTGAGCTGGAGAGAAAAGCTCAACCGCGCCACGCAAGACTTTTTCCGGCCAGCCTAAATCAATCGCGGGAACGCTCGGAACCCATAGAAGGTTCTCATCGAGGACTGTCCGTAACTCATCAGCGCGGACAGCCAGTTCATTTTGCGCGGTTTGCAATTCGGCCACGGCATTGATCCGACCCGTCGCATTGGATGAAATCTGGCGCAGGAAAGCCCGCCTTTGTTCGGCGAGTTGGGCAATCGCTTCGGCGGCTTCCGGGCTTAAATCTTCAAGCGCCGGGTCTTCGGCACGCGCACGGGCCAGCATCGCTTGCGGATCGACGATGCCAATCGGCAGATCGCGGAGCTGTTCTTGGGCCACGACACGCTGCCGCGTCAGTCGGGCGAGATCGCGCTGTGTCTCTCTTAAGTCAGCCCGCAACTGCAAGGCGGGAATGAGCTGATCCCCCAAGCGCCGCAGGGTTGCCCCGGCCTCCCGATCCAGCTGACCCAGGCTGACCAATTCCATAGCGGCTGTCAGATCATTCTGGACATTGGCCGTCATCCCTCTGACAGAGGCGAGCCGACGCGACGTGACAGACTCATCGAGCGCCATTTCTGTCAACGTATCCGCCAGCCGGAGGTTTTCAGCGGACATGTCGTCCACAAGTGGATGAAGCGCTGCCACGCTATCGACAAAATCGCGGGCTTGTTGGGCCTGCTGGGCCGCCTCGACGACTTTGCGCTGCCCTGTCAGGTCTTGCAGGGCGAGGATTTCTTCTGTCAGCGCATTGGCGCGAAGCTCAGCCAGGTTCCGCCTGGACGTGATAATTTCCTGTCGGGTTGGCAAGCTCGCAATTTCCGCTTCAAGCGCATTGATTTGACGGCGGAGATAATATTCGCGAGCTTGGAGGGCTTTACGACGCGCTTCCCCGACCTCATCTAACTCGCCTATACCCATCGCAGACAGAGAAGAGTTGACCTCACCCAATTGCGTCCTTGCAGTATTCAAATCACGCGGGGCCGCAATCAACCTCGACCCAATTTCTGTGCTCTGCGCGCGGTACCCTTCGAGCTGGGCTTGCAAGGCGCGCAATTCGCTTTCCTTGGCCAGTAGCGACTGCTCTGTGGCGAACATGGCTGCTTCGCCAACGAGCGTCGCTTCGGTATCCAGTTCGGGTCGATTCAGCAGCTCTTCTTGTAGCTCCTCAACTTCACTTTGCAGCGTTTCTAACGTCTCCCGACCGGTTTCGAGATCGGCTTGGAATTGTGCACTGATCTCGCCCTGACGGGCCGCATCTTCGATCCGGTCAATCGCAATGTTCAGAGAGGCGATGATCTGTTCGCGCTGCTCTGGCGTCAGACCGTCTTGCGGATCGGCGCCCTCCTCGCCCGCCGCCTGCAGGATATCGATCTCAGTTCGAAGCTCATCCGTTGTAAAGCTGGGCGGTGTGCCGTTAGGGTCTGGAACTGTTTGAGCCATCGCCGTGCCAGCCAAAGCCATGATCATAACCAGCAGGGTTATGAACCAACCAAGCCTATACGGAGGACGAAGCGTCATATGTGCTGTTTTCGCCCTTTCGCGCGCATTGTAAAGATGGGAGCCGCGTCTTATGCGCGGCTCTATGGCTGAACCGCCCCTATTGTCCATTCAATCCGCTGCCCTGACCTTTGGCGGAACGCCTTTGCTGACGGATGCCAACCTGTCCGTGTTTCAGCGGGACCGCGTCTGTCTGGTCGGTCGAAACGGGTCGGGCAAATCCACCTTGATGAAAATTGCCGCTGGACTGGTCGAACCAGATAATGGGGAGATCATTCGACAACCCTCATCGAATGCCCGTTACCTCGAACAGGATCCCGACCTCTCCACCTTTAAAACCATCCGGGATTATATTGCCGACGGCCTGGTCGGCGCGGATGATGCCGCGAGAATTCCATACTTGCTCGATTCGCTCGGCCTCACCGGAGAGGAAACGCCAGACAATCTCTCCGGCGGCGAAAAGCGCCGCGCAGCGCTCATTCGCGCGCTGGCTCCCGACCCAGATGTTTTGCTCCTCGATGAACCCACCAACCACCTCGATCTGCCCGCGATCGAATGGTTGGAAGAGGAATTAAAGCGTTCACGCTCTGCTCTGATCCTGATCAGCCACGATCGTCGCTTTCTGGAAAACCTGTCCCAGCGTGTCGTCTGGCTTGACCGGGGTGAGACTTTTGAGCTGGATAAAGGCTTTGCACACTTTGAGGACTGGCGGGACGAGATGTTGGAGCAGGAAGCGCTCGACCAACATAAACTCGCCCGCAAAATCCACCGAGAGGAACATTGGGTCACGCACGGAGTCAGCGGTCGGCGCAAGCGGAATGTCCGGCGCTTGAAAGAACTCGGCACTCTGAAGACGCAGTTGAAATCTGCGACTGGGCCGCAAGGGAATGTCTCCGTCACCGTTAGTGAAGCCGAGAAGTCCGCCAAGCGGGTCGTTGAGATGAAGGATGTGTCCTTTGCCTATGGGGACCGGACAATTGTCAAAGGATTGGATTTGCGCATCATGCGCGGCGACCGCTTGGCGCTGATTGGGCCGAATGGCTCTGGGAAAACCACGCTTCTGAAACTCATGATGGGCGACCTCGCCGCGAGTGAGGGCCACATCCAACTCGGTGACAACCTTGAACCCCTCGTTATCGATCAGGCGCGATCCGGACTAAACCCGGAAATGAGCCTGCGGGATGCGATGGGCGATGGCAGCGAGAGCGTCATCGTCAATGGCCAACCGCGCCACGTTATGGCCTATATGAAGGATTTTCTCTTCCGACCCGAGCAAGCAACCACACCTTTGCGCGCGCTGTCCGGCGGGGAACGCGCTAGAGTTCAACTCGCCCGCGGGCTCCGCCTGCCGAGTAATTTTCTGATCCTTGATGAACCGACCAACGATCTCGATTTGGAAACGCTCGACCTCTTGCAAGAAATGGTTGCAGATTATCCGGGCACAGTCGTCCTCGTCAGTCACGACCGGGACTTTATTGATCGCCTTTCTGCGCGAACCCTTGCCTATGAAGGCCCAGGACAGTGGCAGCTCTATCCGGGCGGTTATTCCGATATGGTCCGTCAGCGTGGACAAGGGGTTCAGGTGCGGTCTTCGAGTGCGGCGAAGCCCAAAAAGAAAACTGACAACGCACCGCGCAAAGGCCGCACCGAGAAAATGTCCTACAAGGAGACCTACCGGTTGGAACAACTTCCTGCTGAGATGGATGTGCTCAATGCCAAGATTGAGGCGCTGAATGCGGAACTGGCAGACCCCGAACTTTACGCGCGCAATGCCCAGCGTTTTGCAGAGGCCTCCCAAGAGTTGAGCGACACGACAGAGGCGCTTGAGGCTGCTGAACTGGAGTGGCTGGAGCTGGAAGAAAAACGGGAGCGGCTAGAAGGCTAATCCTCTCCCCTCTCGCATTCGCGAACAGAAGGCCTTAAGAGGTCTGAATGACCCTTCATCCGGATAGCCCCTACCTCGCCCAACCCGGCACGCCCTTTAATCTTCCGGACTGTCCCACAGCCGTATCTGTCTTTGAAAGCCGCAGCGAAGCGAAATCGGCCGCGAAAGAATGTGCCGAAGGGATCTCTGAACTCGCGCACAAGCTCTATGCGATGAAGGGACCAAAACTCCTTGTCCTGCTGCAAGGCATGGACACGTCGGGCAAGGACGGAACAACCAAGGCTCTGTTCCGCCGGACACCCCCGCTGAATTTGCGCGTCAAACCCTTCAAAGCGCCGACCAAAACAGAACTCGCTCATGACTATCTCTGGCGGGTACACGAGGCTGTCCCGGCTAAGGGTGAGATCGTGATTTTCAACCGCTCCCACTATGAAGATGTTCTGGTCGTCAAAGTCCGGGAGTTTGCGGACGCTGAGACAATTGAGCAGCGTTACACGCAGATCAATGAGTTTGAGCGACTGTTGGTCGAGACGGGTACGGTCATTCTGAAATTCATGCTGCACATTAGCTACGAAACACAGGGTGAACGCTTACGCGACCGTCTGGAAGATCCGGGCAAACGCTGGAAATTCAATCCGGGTGATCTGGATGATCGGGCGCTTTGGTCCGACTTCATGGACGCTTATGAAACCATGGTTCAACGCACCACAACGGAGCACGCGCCGTGGTATGTTATCCCGTCAGATGATAAGAAAACGCGCAACGCATTGATCGCGCAAATCGTCCATCAGACTTTGTCCAATATGGACCTACACTATCCCGACCCCGGTTACAGACCGGGCGATTATGAGATTAGGTAGAGGCCTGCGATCACTCTGATGACGGATACACACACACTCATTATCGGTGCGTCTCATGCGGGGGCGCAAGCCGCCGTTAGCTTGCGACAAGCGGGCTATGCAGGGCGCATAACGCTGCTCGGTGATGAAGCAGTCCCGCCCTATCACCGCCCCCCGCTTTCCAAGGATTATCTGTCCGGGGATCGCGATCAGGACGATATCCTCCTCCGCCCAGCGGACAGCTACGCCGCGTCTGACATTGACCTAAAGCTCGGCGTGCGCGCAGGCGTTATCAATCGAGACGCGAAGACCGTGACAACAACCGACGGCGATGAGCTTCTCTATGACAATTTGATCCTCGCCACAGGCGCACGGATAAGACGCTTACCCATACCCGGATCTGACCTGCCGAATGTCTTTTATCTGCGGGACACAAAGGACGTCGATGCCATCCGCGCGCGGGTCAGTCCGGGCGACCGCGCCGTCATTATTGGCGGTGGCTATATCGGGCTGGAAACGGCGGCCTCTTTGCGAAAACGCGGCATGGCGGTCACGCTGCTTGAGGCGCAGTCGCGCATCCTGCAACGCGTCACCTCTGACGTGATTAGCGATTTCTACCGTCGAGTTCATACGGAAGAAGTCGTCGAGATCGTGGAAGACTGCATGGCCTCCTCCATCCGTCAATCCGATGACGGAAATGCCCTGATCGTCGAAACATCGGACGGACAGTCCTGGGACGCCCATCTGGTCGTTATTGGGATCGGCGTCATCCCCAATACGGAATTAGCTGAATCTGCAGACCTGGAGACAGGCAATGGGATCACGGTGAACGAATTCTGCCAGACCTCTGACCCCGACATTTATGCGATTGGTGACGTGGCTTGGCATCCCAACCCGCTTTACGCGCGTGAGATGCGGGTCGAGTCTGTGCCGAACGCGACAGAACAGGCCAAAACAGTCGCGAACCACCTCACGGGTAAGGCGAAACCCTTCGCCGCCCTACCCTGGTTCTGGTCGGATCAGTTTGATTTGAAGTTACAGATCGCGGGCATGTCGGATGGCTATGATGACATTATCTTGCGCGGAAACCCTGATGAGGGACGTTCTTTTGCCGCCTATTATTTCAAAGGCGATCAACTGCTTGCCGTTGATGCGGTGAATGCGCCCCGCGATTTCATGATGGCGAAAATGGCGCTCTCAAAAGGCAAGACGCTCGATAAAACCCGACTCCCTGACGCCGAAGATAGCGCTTTGAAGTCGCTCCTCCTGCCTGCATGATCGATTTTGACTTTCAGGCTGAGCTGTGGCTCTGGAAACAGAGCGGAAGCTGGCATTTCATCACAGTCCCAGAAGAGCCGTCATCGGCCATTCGGGCTTTCGCGCCGGAAGCCAAACGTGGCTTCGGTTCAGTCCGCGTGAACGTCCAAATTGGCGAAACCCAATGGCAGACCAGCGTGTTTCCGGATAAGGCGAGCGGAAACTATTTTCTACCCATCAAAAAAGCCGTTCGACAGGCCGAAAAGCTTTCAGTTGGATCAACGGCCAACGTTCATCTGGAAGTCTTGATGTGACCTAAATGGTCCCGACGGGTGTCAAATCGGCGTCAGGCTTGCGCAAAGCACTATACGCTTCACTGGCTTGAAGCGCTCGTTCTTGTTGATCCGCTTCTTCCGTTTCGAGAACTTTCGAAGCGTCTTTTTCGCCATCCAATCTCTCGATGACAGGCCGCACATCAGACAGGGGCTCATCGATGGGCGCTTCAACAGTCTCATTCGAGGATAGATTGGACGGATTAATGGGGGCTTGGGCGGGTTTGCGCGGCTCGTGCGAAACGTCGACGGATTTTTCGACGGCCACTGTGCGATTATCCGCACGGACTTTGCGCGTTTCCGTCACAGAAACAGGGGTCACCGCCGCCGGGATAACAGGTATGGAAGCCATGATCGGCTCCTTTTCGCCTTACGGACCTTTCTTGTCCATTCGACGATACCATCGCACGGGATTCTTTATATCAAATGAAAAAACATCGTTAACGGAACGGCAAATTGCACAGTTCGAAAGATGTTTCGACCAGGGAGCCCACGTTTGTCATGTCACCTCTGGCGAGGAGTAATCGCTTTAGCTGTGAAAAGTTACGCAATCCTTTCGGCCAGGATGGAAAATGCTTCTAAATGTCAGAAAACATTGGATCGTCACCCTTTGATCAGGAACGTGATGGGGAGATCATGATTTCGGAAAAGACAGTCCGTATCCTGCGGCGTATGCAAACTTTACAAAGCCGTCTTTCCCTCCAAGAGACTTTCATATGAGCATTGCAACAACCAATCCGGCGACGGGTAAAGTTGAAAAGACTTTTGAACCTCACACCGACGCCGAAGTCGATCTGAAGATCGCGCGGGCGGTTGTTGCGTTTGAAGGCTTGAAGAAAACGACTCTCGAACAACGCGAAGCGTGGATGCGTAAAGCCGCAGATATTCTCGAAGCCGAGGCTGAAGATTTTGGGCGGTTGATGACGCTGGAAATGGGAAAGCCGCTGGATCAAGCGATTGCCGAAGCCAAAAAATGTGCGAGCGCCTGCCGCTATTATGCGGACAATACGGCTGACATCATGGCGGACGAGGAGGTGCCAACGGAGCGGACAAGGAGTTTCCGCCGTATCCTGCCGCTCGGTCCAATCCTCGCTGTCATGCCGTGGAACTACCCGTTCTGGCAGGTGATCCGCTTTGCCGCGCCAGCTCTGATGGCGGGGAATACGGGACTGCTGAAACATGCGTCCAACGTGCCGCAATGTGCGCTGGCTCTGGAAGATCTCCTCCTCCGTGCTGGATTTCCACAAGGCTGTTTTCAAACGCTTTTAATTGGCGGACGGGATGTGGAACGCGTTCTGAGAGATAAGCGCATCAAAGGCGCGACACTGACGGGCAGCGAACCGGCCGGCGCGTCAGTCGCCTCCATCGCAGGCAGTGAAATCAAACCAACCTTGCTCGAACTCGGTGGGTC
>JBCBGR010000114.1:0-7978 GCA_038526555.1 Pseudomonadota bacterium | reverse complement strand
CCTGGTTCACAGGGATTTATACGCGGGTCAGCGAGTGAAAGTCTGCCCAGCAGAAAAGGTGATATTCTGATATGACCCGCCTGTGATGAAACCAGAAGAAAAACTTGCGCACTTAACGTGCTACCTACTGCCAGTAATATTTATCGGGGTTAGCCTGCCTCTTGTTTTGAATGTAGTCGAACCAAACTCGACATATGGTTTCAGGACACAAGCGGCCTTTGAGTGCGAGGAATGCTGGTATCAGGTCAACCAAATCGGCGGCTTATTTATGCTAACCGCCAGCTTCATCAGCGCGGCGGCAATTTTCTATCTACATACGAGAACCCAGCTCAACCCTGTTGCAAAACTGCTGATCTGTCTTGTTCTTCCACTGCCGCTAATTGTTTCATCAGTTTTTATTGCCACCTTCGTGACATCATAAAAAAAGCCCGCCAGATTGGCGGGCTTTCTCACATTAGCCGGTGAACCGTTTACGCCACATTCGCAAACTGGTTCATTGTGTTATGTTCTCCACCGGCTTTGAGTGCGCGATCGCCCCCGGTCATTTCCTTAAACTTATCGCCCAGGTCTGAACCGACCTCATGCTGGTGCTTCACGGCACTGACGCTGCGACGGATTTCCTCACGCTGAACATTACGGACATAGGCCAGCATCTTCTCGTCACCGAAATAGCCTTCGGATAGGCGGTCCATGCCGAGCGCATCGAGGTGGAAGGTCGGCAGCGTGATGAGGTTGTGGAACACGCCCGCTTCCCGCGCAATATCGGTCTGGAAGGACTGGGCACGACGGTCGGCTTCTTCTCCGAGAGGATCTGTGTCGAACCGGGCGCTCATCAGCTCTGCTTCAGGATAGCTGCTCTCATGGATTTTACCTTCGGCGATCCAGTCTTCGCGAACCTGTTTGCGGAAATTCAGCGTCCAGTTGAAGGACGGTGAGTTATTATAAGTCAGCTTCGCATTGGGGACTTCGGCGCGAATACGGTCAACCATCCCTTTGATCTTGGACACGTTCGGTGTTGGTGTCTCGATCCACAATAGGTCAGCACCGCCCTGTGTCAGGCTGGCAATACAGTCTTCGACCACACGGTCTTCACCCGTACCGGCCTTGAATTTATAAAGACCATTGGCCAGACGCGTCGGCTTGACCAACTCACCATCTAGGCGGATGGCAACTTCGCCGTCTGTGAGATCTTGCAAGCTCTCAACAGGCGTTGTTTCCAACCATTTCGTGTATTCCGAGGCCAGATCACCCGCTTCGCGTGAGACCGGGATCTTCTGCGTCAGGCCTGCGCCTTCACTATCGGTCCGTGCGACGATGACACCGTCATGAACACCGAGTTCTTCAAACGCCATGCGAACAGCACGCAGCTTCTCGATAAAGTCTTCACGCGGAACCGTGACTTTGCCGTCCTGGTGACCACATTGTTTCGCGTCAGACACTTGGTTTTCGATCTGGATGCAGCACGCGCCTGCTTTGATCAGCTCTTTGGCTAGCAGGTAGGTCGCGTGGACGTTCCCGAAGCCTGCATCGATGTCGGCAATGATGGGCCGGACGTAGGATTCGAAGCCATCGATCTTCGCTATCACGGCTTGGCGAGACACATCATCCTCGGCTGCCTTCAACTCGGCAAAGAGGTCGTTCAGATCGACCTCGTCCGCCTGACGCAATGAGGTGTAGATCTCATTGATCAGATCAGTCACCGCCGTTTTCTCATGCATGGACTGATCCGGCAGATGGCCGAAGCTGTTGCGCAGGCCCGCGACCATCCAACCAGACAGGTAGACATAGGCGCGGTCGAGCGTACCCTTTTGGCGCTTGATCGCCCGCATCATTTGCATGGCGTGGAAGCCAGACCAGCAACCCAGAGACTGGGTGAACTGTGACGGGTCTGCATCATAGCGGGCCATGTCTTGGCGCATCAGCGTCGCCATCGCTTTGGCAATATCCAGATGCGTTTCATACGTGTTCTGGATTTTCAGCTGGGCAACATCTTCTACATTGATCCCGCCGGGCACGCCGTTGGGGTAACGCGCTTCAATCTCGCGAATAGTCTCTGTATAGCTCATTTTACTTCTCCAAAATATCGTAAGCGGGGAGTGTCAGGAATTCAGGCAAATCGACTGACGTTGCCGTGTCCGTGAAGAGGCGCGCTGCCTCCGGGAACCGTCCGGCGACAAAAGCGTCGCCCAGTTCGGCTTTCAGATCATCAAAGACAGCATCGAAGATGCGGGTATAGAGCTTATTGCTCATCCGCTCTGCGGAGCCGTCTGAGAGTACAATTTCAGGCTTGTGGCGCAGCCACTGCCAAACTTGTGCGCGGCTGATTTCTGCTGTGGCCGCATCTTCCATCAGGCCGTGGATGGGCACAGCACCGCGCCCAGAGAGCCAGGCGGCAATATAGCGGATGCCGACTTCGATATTGGTGCGCAGACCGCCTTCCGTGATCGTGCCACTATGCGGTTCCAGCATGGCTTCATCGCTAATCTTGTAAGGCTGGCGCTTCACCTTGATCTGGTGCTTGCCGGGCATGTGCGCATCGAACGCTTCACGGGCTGTCGCGACCATAGCCGGGTGAGCCACCCAGGTACCGTCATGGCCGGCGCGAACTTCGCGTTCCTTATCGGCCTTGATCTTGGCAAACGCCGCATCATTGGCCGCATCGTCGCCTTTGACCGGGATTTGCGCGGCCATACCGCCCATGGCATGGGCCCCGCGACGGTGGCAGGTTTCAATCAAGCGTAAAGAGTAAGCGCGCAGGAAATCGCGGTCCATGCCGACTTGCGCGCGGTCGGGCAGAACGAACTGCTTATGATTGCGCAGCGTCTTGATGTAGCTGAAGATATAATCCCAGCGACCACAGTTCAGCCCCGTAATGTGACGGCGCATGACATAGAGGATTTCTTCCATCTGGAAGGCGGCGGGCAGCGTCTCAATCAGGACAGTCGCCTTGATCGTGCCGTTCTCAACACCGAGCACAGCCTGCGCGAAGTTGAACACATCGTTCCAGAGGCGTGCTTCCTGATAGCTCTCCATCTTGGGCAGATAGAAGTAAGGGCCCCGGCCTTCAGCAGCGAGTTGCATGCCATTGTGGAAGAAGAAGAGACCGAAGTCGAAGAGGGAGGCGGACATAGCCTGTCCGTCAACCGTGACATTCTTTTCTTCGAGGTGCCAGCCGCGTGGACGAACCAGCAAGGTTGCTGGGTCGTCACCGACCGCGTAGCTTTTCTTGTCCGTTTGAAGGGTCAGCTCGCCCTTCGTGTAATCGATCATATTCGCCTGACCTTCGATCATGTTGGCGAAGGTTGGCGAGCTGGCATCCTCATAGTCAGCCATGAAGTGGGTTGCACCAGAGTTCAGGGCGTTGATCATCATCTTGCGATCAACGGGACCCGTGATCTCAACGCGGCGATCTGTGAGCGTTGCGGGCGCGGGATCAACTTCCCACGCGCCGTTACGAATATGTTGCGTCTCGATGGGCTGAGTCGGCAGTTCGCCATCATCAAAACGGTCCTGGCGAAGCTGACGATCTGAGAGCAGAATCCGACGCTGCGGGCCAAAACGGCGCTCTAGGTCGGCGAGGAATAGGAGCGCTTCTGGCGTCAGCACCCGCTCAATCTCTGGAACTTGCGGGCCGACCACCTTGGCCAGCACGCGATGGCGTGGGACGGACTGGCTATTCTGGGTGTCGCTTGGCGCGTTCATGGGGCTTCTCCAAATGTGTGGCCAAAAGTATGGAGTGTCCCGCTAGCGATCTTTTTTGTACGTGTCTGTAAAAACGAGGTTGCTTTGTTGAGTTTGTAAAGTCAAAATGAGTCAAATTGAAAAGATCGAAAATTCTTGATTTTGACGCTGAACACGCATGGCAAAAACTGAAAAACTCCTTATCGGCCCCCGGCTCAGACGGTTGCGCACACAGCTCGGCCTGACACAAAGTCGGATGGCTGAAGACCTCGGCATTAGTGGCTCCTATCTGAACCTGATGGAGCGTAATCAGCGTGCCATGAGCGCCAAGGTCCTGCTCAAACTCTCTGAGACCTACGACATTGACCTATCTGACCTCACCTCGGGGACAGATCGTCAATTGGTCGGCGAGCTGTTTGATGCACTCCGTGATCCAGCACTTGGGAAAGAACGCGTCCCTAAATCCGAAGTCGAAGATGTGGTCGGCGCCAGCCCCGCAACGGCCCGCGCATTGGTACGTTTACACGAACGCTACACGCAACTCTCTAGGCGGATTGTCCGCGAAGACGGGGCGGACACGGTCATGAATGCACTTGATGACAATGTCCCAGCCAACGATCTGGTCCGCGAAGCGCTGCAACGGGTCCGCAACTATTTCGACCCGCTGGACCGGGCAGCAGAAAAACTCGCCGCTGAACTCAAACTCCGGCGCGGCGAACCCATGGCGATGCTGCGCGAACGCCTCGCCAAGCAGCATAATATTGTCGTGCGAATACTTCCCTATGACCTTCTGCCAGACATGCTCCGCTATTTCGACGCGCACAGTGGGCGGTTGAATCTCTCTGAACTTCTACCCGACCCGTCCCGTCGTTTCCAAGTCGCGTCGCGGCTGGCGCTACTCGAACATCGCCCCCTCATTGATAGCCTGATTGCGGATATGAAGTTTGGCAGCGCGGATGCCAACCGCCTGATGCGCACAACACTGGCCAATTATTTCGCGGCGGCCCTGCTCATGCCCTACGGAGATATGTACAAAGCGGCTGAGGAACTCCGCTATGATATTGACGCGCTCGCGCACCGTTTTGGAACCTCTGCCGAGCAAGTTGCTCACAGGCTGACAACCCTAAACCGCCCAGACATGCGAGGGGTCCCTCTCTTCTTTGTGCGCCTGGATATTGCGGGCAACCTCACAAAACGACTGAGCCAGGGACGATTCCTCTTCCCGCGCTTTGGGGGCGTGTGCCCGCGCTGGAATATCCATGAGGCCTTCGCTCATGCGGACCGTACACTCGTTCAAGCGGTCGAAATGCCGGATGAGCAACGCTACTTGACCATCTCCAAACGCGTCACACGTTCAGGCGGGACGACACGCACCCCGGCTCAGAGTTTTGTCATCGCACTGGGGTGTGACATCGCCCATGCCAATCGTCTTGTGTATGGCGATGATCTCACCGACCGCCCGACGCCGATTGGACCCAATTGCTACCTCTGCGACCGCAACGCCTGCCCGCAACGTGCGCATCCGCCGCTTGGCAGGGACGCCACGCACGATGAACGGTCCCGCGGTCTCGGACAGGTAAGTGTCGCGCCTTAGCGTTCAGAGACTTTCGCGAGGGGGCGATTGACAACCAGGACGAGACCCACAGCGAAGAACCAGAGGATAAAGCCCAGCCCAAAAATCATGTTGGCGGAGGCTAAAGGCGGGATCGTCGAAATAATACCCGCCAAGCCGATGAGGCAGCCCAGAGCGTTGACAGGCATCGGCAAGGCGTTTGCTTGATGCGCGGCGAGGCTGATTAGAAAGATCCAGAGACCGCCCGTGATCTCATTACCGCCGCCGAGGCCTGACCCAACAACAATAACGGATCGCCAAAGCTGGACCGCAGCGTCCATGTCGATATCCGCGAGGCGAACAATCTGCGTCGTCCCGATATTATTGACCATGCCTGCGGCCAAAATCAGCCCTGCCCATATCAGCCCGAAAGCGGTTGCCGTTTGCGCCAAACGACCCCCACGCTCAGCCACACGGGCATGCAGACCGACAACAATCAAAACCATGAGGACTGCATTCAAGACATAGATAATGAGGTTCCACCCCAGCATGAAATCCCGATTGTCGATGAGGAACCGAATATGATCTTTGGCAGGCACAGACAGGCTGCCATATTCAGCGGGCCCCAGAACGGAGAAGAAGACCCAAAAGCCAATAATATAGGTGAGCCCTGCCAAGATGGCGGACAACCCACTGAGACGTTCAAAATTCATAAGACAGACCTGTTCTGAGATTATTCGCTTCAGGTTTTGATAGGCCCTTGGAAACACGCATGTGTCTCTGCCGTTAGGCGAGGACAAAATTTCTCAGTTGCTGTGACCCTGACCCCAACACATTCGCACATGTTGATTTAGGCTGAGGGTCATGCCTTAGGGGTGATGATGGAATCCCAACTCGTCATCATCCTGTCAGCTATGAGTGTGGCCATGGCTGTCACGGGAATGCTTGTTGCGCATCGCGGACCCACCCCGAAGACAGCGCGCGGCCCGCTTGCCATCATCTTTTTCAGCTTGGCTGGTCTATGCGGACTGCCGCTCACCCTGACTTTCAGTCAGACACTGGCTTTGTTTTACCTGCCAGCCCTTCTGCCGCTGCTGTTTCTGTTACCCGTCGCCATCTACAATTACGCCAAGGGTTTAACCGAAGTCCCGACTTCAAGCAGCGACGGGGTCCGGCGGGACATGGCTTTACCCTTGGCAGGATTAGCCGTCATGCTGGGTTACTGGAGCCTGTCGATCTCTGATAAGCGGACCCTCTTTTTGCAAGGCGAGCTACCGACGGGAGCCTTCCAGGCAGGATTGGCCCTAATGACATTCCTGCTCGTTCTGATGTGGTGTGTCACATCGTTGGTCTATTTGCTCGCAACATTGCGACTCCTGCGTCAGCACAGATATCGGCTGAAACAACTCTATTCCAACACAGACGCTTATGATCTCTATTGGTTGGACGGGCATGTATTTGGATTGATCGGTTTGTGGACAGCGACGGCGATGGCGATCCTGAGCGACAATCTAGGTCCCGCTACCTTGATCTCGACATCCGTGATTTATGGTCTGACGATTATCTTTCTCCTCACCCTGATCGGATACAGCCTGACGATTGTCCCATCCTCTGTGCCAATTGCAGCTGATGATATTTCTGAAACGGGTGCGTCTCCTAAGTACGCGCGGTCTGCGCTCTCAACGGATCAAGCCAAACGCATTACCGGGAAGATCGACAAGGCCATGCGAGAAACCGCCTGCTATCTGGACCCGCAGCTTACTCTAGCCAAGCTCTCCCAACATATTCAGGCACCGCAAAATCATGTGTCCCAAACACTCAACACTAACATCGGCATGAGCTTTTTCGATTATGTCGCGCACTGGCGCGTTGAGGCATCGAAACCACTTTTAGCAAGCAGCCAAACGGCTATTCACGATATTGCATTAGAGGTAGGGTTTAATGCCCGATCGACATTCTACAAAGCATTCAAGCGGGAAACAGGCATGACGCCTCGCGCTTATCGGCTGGTTAACATTGAAAACACAAAGAATCCTGAAATGTAAAGATCGTCGGCTTGATGAGCCCTACTGTTTAACCCCATCCAATGACGTCACAGCCTACTTTGAAAATCGACAATAAGGTCAAGCTGAAGCAGATTAGAGCGCGTTCGGCCTTCTGAATAATCTTCTATTTTTAGCAGTCTTGATCCTAATCCCGATACTATAGACCCTAGAATAAATTCTTCAAATAACTCTTCTTTAGGCCCCAGACGTAGCACAATATCACCATTTAGCGCCGAGGTCTCGAGCAACCACTCCATAATATGTTCAGGTTCCGGCCATTTAATTATTTCTATATTTTTATCTGGCTTCGTTAAGTCAACAAACAAGTCATCAAGTCCTACATCGTTCATGCTCGGACTATGGACGACATAAGAGACACCTTTTTGCGTCACAGACCTAGATTTAGGAGTTATTAGATAGCGCAGGGCAAGTACGGCCTCAATCTCTTTTACCGTTGACTTGAGGATAGACCCTGCAGGAAATCTCCAGACTTCAATCGCTTGAAGCTCTTTAAGTTGTGGCGGTAATGAAGACAGGTCGCACTTTGAAACGGCCACACACAGAAGCGGCACATTAAAACTAACCGCCTTTTGAACCTCAACATTTGCCCAAGAACTCTCCAAACTATGATCAGATGCACAGAAGTGGAAATCCGCCATTGAAGGGGCGATTTCAAAAGCTGATCTCTTCCTCTTCTGTG
>JBCBGR010000113.1:0-8012 GCA_038526555.1 Pseudomonadota bacterium | reverse complement strand
GCGGTGAACAGGGCAGCCAACCCGTCCATGTCGTCTGCATTCCAACAGTCAACAAAGGCCTGAAAAAGCGCTTCACCATTTTTATGAGCGGCAGACACGTGCTGAGTGGCGGCCACGGACGAAGCCTAATCCCTCAAAAGCTCATTCACACCCGGCTTGGCGCGTGGTTTCGCATCAACGGTTTTGACAATCACGGCGCAGGCGAGGCCGTGGCTGCCATCTTTCGCAGGCAAGGTGCCGGGCACAACGACGGAGTAAGCCGGGACTTCGCCGTAGCTGATCTCACCCGTTTCGCGATTATAAATTTTGGTCGATTTGGAAATGAACACACCCATGGCGAGGACTGCGCCTTCGCGCACGATCACGCCTTCAACGACTTCGGAGCGTGCGCCGATAAAGCAATTATCTTCAATGATGGTGGGGTTGGCTTGCAGGGGTTCCAAGACGCCGCCAATGCCTGCGCCTGCGCTAATGTGGCAATCTTTTCCAACTTGCGCACATGAGCCGACACTGGCCCATGTATCAATCATAGTGCCTTCACCCACATGGGCGCCCAGATTAACGTAGGACGGCATCAAGACAGTGCCTTTGGCAATGAATGCGCCGCGCCGAACGGCGCAAGGTGGCACGGCTCGAATACCGGCTTTTGTGAAGTCGGCTTCGGTCCATCCTGCAAATTTGCTGGGCACTTTATCGAACCATGCCGCGCCTTCTGGCCCGCCAGGAACCAGACTATTCCCCTCAATCCTGAAACCGAGGAGGACCGCTTTTTTCAACCATTGGTGGACGACCCAGTCATCCTCGGTTTTTTCGGCCACGCGATAGGTGCCGTCATCCAGTCCGGCGAGGGCGGTTTCAATCGCTTCCCGGCGCTCACCGCCTGTATTCACAGACAGTTTGGCGCGGTCCTCCCACGCGGCTTCGATTACGTCTTTTAAGGCATCAGAACTCATGGGCGGGCGCATAGAGGCAGAGCCTTTGTCTGGTCAATGAAATCCGGAGCGCAAGGTGCAAATAGAGCCCCTAAATATCAGCGGCGCTTCGCTGTCTCGATCAGCAAATGCAGCTTTTCCAGAAAGCGGGAGCGATCCCGGTCCGAGAAAGGCGGCGGCCCGCCGACATTGGGCTGTTCGGCCCCGTCGCGAAGATCCGCCATAATTGCGCGCACCGCGATTTGTGAACCAATCGTGGCATCATCCATCTCCTTGCCATTGGACGACAGAACTGTTGCGCCCGCCTTCAGGCAGCGATCGGCCAGCAAGATATCGGACGTCACCACAATCGCGTCGGCATTCGCGCGTTCGGCAATACAGTCATCCGCGGCATCGAAGCTGTCATCGACGCGTTGAAACGTGACATCGGGCGGTGTGCGAAACCACTGATTAGCGACAACGGTCACAGGCACATTATGTCGGCGGGCCACCTTGTAAGTCTCTTCGCGTACCGGGCAGGCATCGCCATCTATGTAGATGTGCAGACTCACTCTGTGGGTTCAACAGCGGGCGGGTCGATAGGAGTGTCGGGTGCGGGAATCCCAAACTCATAGCGCACCATGCGGCGATCCCCATCATGTTGCGGCCCAGTCCAATCCGGTCTTGCGTCATCAAAGGGCTGTCCGATGGGTCCCAAGCCCCACTGATTGGTCCAAAGGGCAAAGCTTACCAACTCCTCCGTCTCAAGCAGCGTCATCTCGATAACAAAGTCGCGGCAGGTGCGCCCATGACACTCAATCCGGGGGAAGCGCCAGCCATCAGCTTCCACGTCAAATCCGTTGACGGACACCGTGCTAATGTCAGGTGCGGGGTCAGGCGCGATGAGTTGCAGATGATCAGCATCGGGCGCGTCAATGCGGAAGCGGACGCGCCGCTCCCCGGCTTCAACTTGGTTTTCTTCGATATAAAGCGTTGCCGATTGCATATCGGGCGGAGATACAGGTGTGATCCAGACGCGGCTTGAAAAGTTGGAGACTTCGCCGATGGCAAAGGGCGCGAGCTCCGTCAGGCTGTCCGGTATCGGGTCTCGGGCTGAGAGCGCGATATAGGCTTGGTCCTCACCCGATGATTTCACGTGATAGAGGTTCGCGCCGAGGGGCGATTCCGCTGAGTAAGCCGGAATCAATAGAGCGGCGAGACCAAAACCAGCCACAGCCGCGCCAGCGCCGATGACGCCGCGCCGGGTTGATCCATCCCGCGTCCAGAATAAGGGCAAGCTGATCAGGAAAATCCAGAGTGCCAAGGCTGTTAAAGGCGCAGACGTTTCGACGAACAGCGCGGTTTCCGCACCGACATGAAGGCTGACAAGCTGAGTGAGTGTCAGGATTGCGGCGAACGCAAACAGGATTCGGGAGAGGGCGGCTTGCTTTGCGATCATCAGGATCGCGGCAGGCAGAACGAGCATGGCGGGGAGCGCGAATAGCACCATGGCTCCTGAAAAGACTAAGGACGCCGCCAATCCCATTCCCATCAAAACAGCCCAGCTGCCCACCAGATAGCGGTTCGCACTGGCGGGTCGGTAGAGCCAACGCGCGGCGAGGATGGCGACGAGAAGCGCGAGGCTCATGAATAATCCACGCAGTGCGATGGGATAGGCGCGCCCATAAGCGCTTTCAGGCCGGATCGCATCGACGCCCATATTGGCCAGAAAAGCGAGTCCTGTGCCACCGACCAGAATGAGAAGGGGCATCAGGCCAACGCGCCAAAGCGGCGCCCCTTCACGCTCGACTCGAAACAAGGCCACACCACAGGCGAGTATCGTTAGGATGATCAGGGGTAGTCCCCAACCTTCGGGGATCGCCAGCACGAAAACACCGAGCACATCGCCATAGATTTTGTTGGTCTCCGGCGTCTCTGACCCCACCGTCATAAAGCCTTCGACGGCGGATAGTGCGCTGGCCCCAATATGGAAGACGGCTTCTTCGCTTAAGTTTTCCAACGTGTCATGCCGGGTGTGATAATGGCTATAATGCCCCGTCATGGCGAGGTTGGCGGCATCCATGCCGAGGGTCAGATATTCCGTGACGTCGGTCCCGTTCGGCATGGCGCGGTAAATATCGACGGAGAGTGAATTGGAAACGGGTCCACGCGCGCGCCGTTCCGGATGCGGGCGAAGGGCGGCAAGGTCGCGACTATTCGGATCGCTCGTTTCAAACATGGAGGCGGCCCCGCGGTTGCCTCTTGCTTCCAAGCTGACGACGGCTCCGATCAAAGGCGCGACTGGGTCATGGCCGACGAACCGGGAGGCACCGACCAACCCAATTTCTTCGGCATCGGTGATCAGTACATAAAGCGGTCGCGGTAGATCACGTCCGCGCATGATCCTCGCGATTTCAATGCTGGCCGATGCGCCCATTCCGTCATCGGCTGCGCCAGGGCCGGTCGGCACACTATCGTGGTGTGAGGCGATCATCACCGCATCCTGACCCGGCTCAGTCACCCAGAAGCCAACATTATGGACTTGGGCACAAGTAAGGCCCCATCGATCATTGCAATGAAACGCCTCATCAACAATGGGTTCAAAGCCGAGCGCGGCGATCTCTGCAGTCAGGCGCTCAATCACGCCGTCACTGGCATCACTGTCCACGGGGTGCGGGGCTTCATCGCCCAGAATACGGGCGAGGCGTTCCATTGTCGCTGCCGTGTCAAACAGATGATCGGCATCGACGGCGGGCGCATTAATGAGCCAGGGGCCACACAGAAAAATCGCAAACACCAAAGAGACCAGTGCGATCAGCCCTTCTGCGGGTCTGCGCGCCTGTGCCTGCTGCGTCTTAGTCATACTCAAATCCCCTTGAGCACAGCTGTAGCAGGGAAGTGAAACATCACAAATTCTTCATTATCGCATAGTTTGACAATTTTTCATTCAGGTTTATAGGGTCGGATATGAACATAAATTGGTCTGATTATCCTGTGTTTCTTGCCGTGGCCGATGCGGGGTCGCTGACGGCAGCCGGCAAGGCTCTGGGTATGAGCCAACCCACGGTCGGGCGCCGCATCCGCGCGCTCGAAGATCAGTTCGGCACACCGCTGCTGCGCCGTGAGGATGGGCAGCTCATCCCCACGACATTTGGGCAAAGCATGCTCGACCATATTCGTCGCATGCAGGACGAAGCTGCCGCGATCAATCGGTCTTCCGCCACACTGGAAGATTCGCTTTCTGGTGTTGTGCGTTTGTCCGCGACCGAAGGTATCGGAACGGCGTGGCTTCCGGGTGTGATGCAGCGGTTCCGCTCTGAACATCCGGACGTTCTCATCGATATTGGGATTGGCTTCCGGGACTTTAACCTCGCTCAGCGCGAAGCCGACATTGCTCTGCGGTGGAAATCTCCGGGGGAACAGAACTCTCTGATTGGCCGAAAAGTGGCGAGCGTGAAATTCGGGCTTTATGCATCGCCTGAATATATTGCACGAGCTGGCGTTCCAGAATCCTTGAATGATTTGTCCAAACACGACGGTGTCGTGGCGACGATCATGGACGGCAAAATCCTCTGGATCATGGACCATGACACAGAGGAGCCCATGCACCTGCCGGGGCGCATCACCTTCCAGTCCAACTCCATCTGGGCGTTCTGCGAAGGCCTCGAGCAAGGCTACGGCATTGGCATGCTACCTCTGAACGCGAGCAGTCCGGCCACGGATCGGTTAGTGCGTGTGATGGACGAGTTTGAACATCAGGAAGATCTGTATCTGGTCGCGCACCAAGACTTAAAACGCTCTGCGCGTATCCGGGCCGTGTTTGACTATCTGGTCGAAGCCTTCCGTCAGGACCAGACTTTCTTCCGCGATGGGGGTCCGAGCGTTTTTGAGCCGGGCGGGATTTGCATGAAAACCCCGTCTTCAGGTCGAAACAGTCAGCCGGCCAAACATCTAACGGTCGCGGCTGAATAAGCGCTTCTTGACCGTCGATCATGTCGGGTTTTACGTGCCCTGTTTGCGGCGGTCATGTCGCGACTGTGCTGGAGTCACAGGCAGATTGGCTCAAACGGGCGGCTCAGACTTCCGATGAACGGCGTCTGATTGGTGAGATTGTCGCGTCTGATCCGACGCTCGATTTCGGAGCGATTGTCCGCTGTGACAGTTGCGGTTTTGCAACTGTTCAGGCTTACCCATCGACCGAGGCCCTGGGCCGATTTTACTCGGCCTATTACGCCTCTGCGAGTTATGGGACGAAGCGGGATAAGAAAATTCGGCGCGCTGCGAAACGTGTTGGGCGTCTGAAACGAAAGATCAAGACAGGCTCAAGCCGCTTTCTCGATGTCGGTTCCAATCTCGGTTACGCAGTCGAGGGCGCGCGCCTTCAAGGGTTTGACGCGACAGGGATCGAAATTGATGGTGAAGCCGTCGCTAAAGCGCAAGCCGACTTCCCGCAAAATAGCTATATTCAGACAAATGTCGAAACCTTCGCAGAGCGCGGCGAGACTTTTGATTTCGTCTATTGCTCAGAAGTGATTGAGCATGTGGTTGATGTGCGCAGCTTTGCCGACGCCCTTTTGTCGCTTGCCTCACCGGGCGGGCTGTTATTCCTGACGACACCGGCTGATGGGCATCGGGCGACACCAAAGCCGCTCACATCCTGGGTTCAGGTGAAGCCGCCAGAGCATTTGCACTGGTTCGCGCGGTCACACTTGCTCACCCTGTTCGATCAACCGGGCTATCGGACGAGGTTTCAATTCAACCCCAAGCCGGGGCACAAGCTCGTCGTGCAGCGCGACCTTTAAGCCTGCATGCCGATGATTGGCTTTCAGAAACGAGACCCATATAGCCTAGAGCCATGACAGACACGCACGACACCATCGATTTCGGCTTTGAAGACGTCCGGCGCGAAGACAAGCAGGACCGCGTCCGTGAAGTCTTTGACTCTGTTGCGCGCGACTATGACCGGATGAATGATCTCATGACGGGTGGGTTGCATCGTGTCTGGAAAGACATGGCGGTCACGAAGATCAATCCGCAGCCCGGTGAGCGCTTACTCGATGTGGCGGGCGGGACCGGCGATATTGCCCGGCGGTTTGTGAAGGCGGCGGATGCTGTTCGCGTGCGCCGTGGCGGTCGCCCCGCCTCTGCGGTCATTCTCGATATTAATGATGAAATGTTGCTGGCCGGGATAGACGCCCGAAAAGATGCGGGCATGGACCTGACCCGCGTGTGCGGAAATGCGGAATGCCTGCCTTTTGAAGACGGCGAATTTGATGCGGTCACGATTGCCTATGGGATCCGCAATGTCACAGACCGGATGGCCGCCCTGAGGGAATTTCACCGCGTTCTGAAACCCGGCGGTCGCTTAGGCGTGCTTGAATTCTCCACACCGCCTGAACCGCTCATTGCGAAAGCGAATGACCTCTATTCCTTCAATGTTCTTCCGCGATTGGGCCAAGCGATTGTCGGGGATCGTGACAGCTATCAATATCTGGTGGAATCCATTCGCCGCTTCCCGAAGCAGGAACAGTTCGCCCAAATGATCCGCGATGCAGGCTTCGCCAAGGTCAGCTACGCAGATTATGCGGCAGGGGTCACCGCGTTCCATACAGGATGGAAAATCAAATGAGCCAACCTGAGGATAAAGGTATCTCCATTGAGATACCTGATGAGGTGACGATCGGTGGTGAAAAACAAAAGGCCGCGGCGCCCAACAATCACTTCTGGCTCGATTTCGGGCCATTGCTCGTCTTCTTTGTGTCGTTCCATTGGATCAAGCGTAGCAATCCTGACGACGCGATGCTCTTGGCAGCGGGTCTGTTTGCAGGCGCGGCTGTGATTGCGCTGCTGATCGGCTGGCTCCGTTACAAGGCGGTTTCGCCCATGCTGATCCTCTCGACCGTCATCATTGTGGTGACGGCGGGTCTGGCGCTGCTGGCGGATAATCCGATCATTTTCTACATGAAGCCGACCATTGTGAATTCACTCTTCGGGATCGCCGCGATTGGGGGCGTGCTGATGGGCCGGAATGTTATCCGGATCTTGATCGGTTCCGCTTTTACGCTCCCGCCCAAGGTCTGGGATACGCTCGCGATCCGCTGGGGGCTCTTCTTCTTTGCCATGGCGGCACTCAATGAGTTTATCTGGCGCACCCAATCAGAAGAGTTTTGGGTCAATTTCAAAGTCTTCGGCTTCCTGCCGCTGACGATTGTCTTCACCCTCACGCAAATCCCACTGATCATGCGTCATGGGGGCGTGAAGGACTTAGAGAATAAGACTTAGAGAATAAGACGTGGAGACCACGTCAGGCTGTTAAGACTAATGGCATATTAACCCTGTTTTCCGGCTTGGCTGGACCCGGCTTTTGATCGCGTTACCACGGCCTCATCGGCATCATCCGACGAATCATTCACCCGAATGATTCATTCACTGGGCAGGCGGGCGGAAAACGGTTCCATGCAGATTACCTTTTTGCGGGTTGCTGTCGTGATTGCACGCCTCAATCCCGATCAACCCTATCCGAAGGCGCGATCCAAGGATGCGGTCTATCTTCATCAGCTCAGCGCCGCGCAGCGCTACGGCATCTATGAGCCTTTTGAGCAGGACGCAGCGGAGCTGAATCGCTGGCTGACCTCGGTTCGCGCGGGACGCGCGCTCTGCCACGATGCGTGGGACCTCTTCATGGATGAAGGCACGCAGGACGTTTCGAAGCGGGCGGCGCTTTTCTAGCTGCGAATAAGGCGCAATTGCTGATATTCTTGGCCTTTTCCGACCATGGTCGCACGCGGATCTCGCCGATTGACATTGAAAGGGCGGTGCCGATTGCTATAAGCCGCGCAACCACTTCACTTGTATTCAAGGATAAGGATTTCCCATGGCGTCATTGGACAGTTTCGGCTGCGAACGCGAGCTCACCGTCGGCTCCAACACTTACACCTATTTCGATCTGACAGTGGCGGAAGCCAACGGGCTGTCCGGCATCTCCAAACTGCCGCGCTCGGTGAAGGTTCTGCTCGACAACCGGCTGCGCCACGGAGGCGGCAAGGCAGTCACCAAAGAGGATATCGAAGCCATGGCAGCGTGGCTGACGACCCACACCGC
>JBCBGR010000112.1:0-8044 GCA_038526555.1 Pseudomonadota bacterium | reverse complement strand
CATAGAGTTGCAACAGGGGCCCCAAAGCGGCACGCGCGCTCATGGGGCGATCCACAATGTAACCCGGCAAAACACCCGACACGCCCGATACATCAAATGTCTCTAGCCCGGCATCACTGATGAGTTCTGCAATCACATCCGCGACAGGCATCAGCCCCGTCCGTCCGTTGAGCCAATGGCCAAGGCTCCAGTTTGGCCCATCCGACCAGACTTCGGTGCGCGCTGGAAAATCAGGATATGGCCGCGCATCCCACGCCCAGACAGAGGCTCGCGAAAGGTCAAGAAAACCCGTCTCATTCGTCTCCCCATAGTGGGTCAGGAGCGCTTCAATATAACGACGCTGCACCAGATCATCGCGCGTCCCGTCTGAGTAATAGGGCAGCGCAGACTCACTCGATTTGGGATCATAGAAGACGTTGGGCTGGTTCGCGCCCTTATTGACGGCAGGACAGCCAATTTCCATCAGCCAGATCGGTTTGGACCGGGGCACCCAGGGGCTCTGACCGATCACACTCCCATTGCGGCGCTCTTCATGCGCTGTACACCACCAGTGGCGCACATCCTTGTAGCGATAGGCAGGATCATCAATCGGCGTTCGGGTTTGGGCATCACGGTCTTCAGGGCTGGCATAATACCAATCGTACTCTTCCCCGCCTTCCACATTGGCGCGCAGGTAGTCGAGATCGTGGATCCGGCTCGCTGTCTGTTTATCTAGATGCGACCCATCCCGCCAATCGGAAAGAGGGAAATACGCATCAATCCCGACCGCATCAATATTCGGGTCGGCCCAAAGCGGATCGAGGTGGTAACGCACATCGCCCCCATTCTGGACACCGAAATATTCTGACCAGTCGGCGGCGTATGTGATCTTCGTTGACGGCCCCACAATTGCGCGCACATCGGCGGCGAGCGCTTGCAGCTGTTCGACGACGGGAAAGCGTTCGCCCTCGCGGAAGGTGGTCAGCGTACGCAGTTCCGTACCAATGACAATCGCATCCACGCCCCCCGCGGCCTGCGCGAGACGCGCGTGGTGCAAAATACTGTGACGGAACTGGAAATCCTTATCCGTTCCAAAGAAACTGATCACATCCGCGTCTGATTGAGCGGCGATACGACCGCGCCATGGAAAGTTCGGGGCGTCCATCAGTAGAAAGGGATAAAGTGTGACCGCAAAACCGCGTTGCTTGAGCGTCTGAATGCAAGCGATCACACTGTCATCTGAGGGCGTCCCGCCATAATTGGCGCGCCCGTCTTCATCGGCGCTCACGATATAGGCTGAGCTACGCATCTGCCCGGCCACACTCCAAGTCGCGTCGGGCAGGATGCGGTCGAGGCGTTCAGCCCCCGGATGGATTTCGCATTCGCCCGCATCCAGTGAAGTCCCGAACCAAGACGAAATCAAACTGACGTGCCGGCAGTTCGGGAGTTCCGCTTGCAACTGGTCCAGCGAGGTTAGCAAATCCGCCTGCCCGCTGAGATTATTCATATTGGACGGAATAGTTTTGCCGGGCGCAGGCGTTTCTTCGACAATGGTAGGCGAGAGCGCAAATTCGCCAGATCCAGGCAGCAAATTCACCGACTGGATCATCTCTTCCATACGTCCGCCGCCACGAAGGCCGCGCACGACTTCCGCATTAATGCTCGGCAGTCGCGCCCCATAATCATCCAGCGGGAAGTCTTCGAACACGATATAGGCTGTGCCGCGAAAGGCTGGGATATCACCAGCCTCGGTCGCCGCAATCACCGGATCGGGGCCTTGGGTTTCGGAGCCTGTATGAATGCGAATGGTCAGGTCGCCGCGTTGCAGCACCTCACCATTCGCCCAGATGCGTTCGACTCCCAAAATTTCGCCTTCACATAGGCTGACGGCAAAACTGATCGAGTAGCTATAGTCAAGCTGCGTTGGACCTCCGCCTTTTCCCCCGACGCTTTGATCGGTCTGCGTCTCTCGCACCTGGCTCGCCCAGATGACTTCGCCCGCGAGCCGAACACGACCGAAAACACGCGGTAGCGGCGCACCATCGCGCGAGGTCTGCAAGAGGAACGTCTCAAGGCGTGGCCCTTCAAACACTCGGTTATCGAGGGCACGTGTGATCGCATTCGTCGCCGTTGAAACGGCGAGCGATGTCAGTGCTTTGACGCCACCGCGCGCGAAAGACTGGATGCCTTTAACGGCCAAAGTCGTCATGATGACGCCTCCTGATTGTGAGTGAGTGGCGGAAAGGAAAAGCTGTAAGCAATGCGTCGTGACCAGAACGGTGCGAGCCAGCTCTCCACAACGGCGCGTCCCCAATAGGCATGGATCAGTGTGTCAGGCGTGGCCAGAATGCCGACATGTTTACACGGCGCACCAGGCTTTAAGCGGAATAGAAGGACATCGCCGGGTTGCGGCGGGATAGTCTCAATCAGCCATCGCCTTGCCGCGTGAAGCAGCGTTTCTTCGCCCTGCTCCTCCGCCCAATCAGGCGTGTAGTTTGGCAAGTCTTCTGGATCCCCAGACCCGTAAAGCGTTCGCCAAATACCGCGCACCAGTCCGAGACAATCACAGCCCACCCCTAATCGGGACGCTTGATGACGATAGGGTGTATCGATCCAATTTTGGGCAATCTTGAGAACAGCCTGACGCGTCGCGTCATCGGTCTCAATCATAGCGCGAGCCACCCTCACGGGTTGGGGTCAGATGGACACCCTTTTGCAGGACATCATCGCCGAGCAGGTATGGAAAGCCTCTGAAATTCAGGACATTGTCAAAGCCGCGGCAAGCTTCCAACGTGCGCGCGCAGCTCTGTCCCTCTTCAGGGGTTAGACCGCAACGGGCATCGCCATATTCAGCGTCGCACCGCCGAGACACCACCCGGCCCGTGGACCGTTCCAGCAAGGTGGACAGGCCCAGCCAGTCGACTTCAAAGCCGGTGTCTGTGACGCTCACCTGTCCTAATCGACCTGTTGTAATATGCACGCTTTGAGAGGGATCGGCCCAGTTTACGCGATGCTCTGCCAAGGTCGCGCCGTCCAATATACCTGAGAGAATATCATCGCGAGACAGATCGACATCAAAGACAGCGCGCAAAGCGCCCGAATCCGCGTCAAACCCTGTGCGCTGCTCCGTATCCGCACCCTGCATGGGACGGGTCATCACCCCTTCAAACAGGAAGGTGCGATCATGATCGGAAAAGGCAAACGTACGACTGTCAGACAGTCGGAGAACGAATACGCGACACAGACTCGTCACGCCCTCACTCAAATGCGCCTGCAGCACTGAGGACAGGTTACGCATAACCCTGTTCCTCAAAGATCTCGATGAGAGGCACATCTGTCACGCTCACAGCGCCATGCGTATCGAGGGCAAGCGTCAACCCATCTGTGTCAAACCGGACGGGTACGTCGAATAGGAAGCCTGCTGTTACTGTGGTGCCAGATGCGGGAGGTGTAATCTGGACCACGCCACCCTCACCCAAACTATGTGGGATCGTAACGCCATCAACGGCGACAACCACACTCTCCGTAACAGGTCGCGTAATGGGCCGAACCACATCACCATAGCGTTTGATCAGCGCGAACTGATCCGTCACTCCATCACCCGTACCCAGCACGACGTCAGTTGCCGTCGGTTCTTTACCACCGGACGAATGATCCAGCGGATCCCGAAAGCGAAATCCGTAAAGACGACCTGACCGAGCTTCGAAAAAGTCTGACAAGCGGCGCGCATCTTCGACCGACTTGACGCCTGTCACAGCATTATAGCGGCGTCGCGAACGGCTTTGCGCTGTGTTGCGGGCTTCACGCCCATTGGCCAACTCAACGACATCGACAGCGCGCATTGGACCGCCACTCGCCCCGAAGGCAAGGTTCAAGGGAAATGTTACATCATGGAAACTCATGGGTTAAATCCTTCCCTGACCCAGAGAGACCGCACGCGCGAGCGAGCCCGCAATCTGGCCCTCAGAACGGCGGAAGGCGTCAGGGTCAGATGCGCCAGACAGGTTCAAATTGACGGTCGTCGATCTCCCGCCGCCAAGGCCGCCGAGACTGCGGCCCAGACCATCGATCAGCGCATTCAGCGGTGCCTCGACAATTTCACTAACTGCAAGCCGTGCCAGATCATTCAGCACAGACTCAGCCAATCCATTGAAAGACAACTCACCGCGCTCAGCGGCTTTTTCTAAGGATCGCGCTATCCGGGTTCCAGCCGCATCGAATGCGTCAGCGATGGCGGCGGCGTCCTGAATAACAGGCGACGCATCAAAACTGTCCAGGGCCTTCGCCGCAGACTCAATATTCTTCATCAGGGTAATCCTTCATGAGGTTTGTTAGGCTCTGGCGATCCAGCGCAGGGCTGGTCGGTTCCAAAAGGGCCAACCAATCCGCCAGTGGCATCGCCCAGAACTCGCTCGGTGACAGGCCGAAGCGTTGGATGGCGATCTTGTGCCAACTCTGGAAAGGCCAGCTCATGTGCGAGGCTCCAGAGCATTCAGAATGCATTGGGTCGCCGCAGGCATGAGGCGAGCCAACTCTGCATTATCCAATTCAGAAACGCTGCCTTCTTCTCCGAAAGGCCGAACCAATGCGGCGAGTAAAATGCGCGATGTCTCTGGAGTCAGCTGACGTAACCGCTCTGCCAGCTGTTTGGGAGACTCAGCGTCTAATTCTGACGACAACTCAGCCAGCGCACCCACAGTCAGACGAAGAGTCCCATGGGGTGTCTGAACGTCACCCAAGCGGTAACCAGCCATGCTGTCTAGGCTGCGGCGAAGGCAGGCTCGCCCGCACTCGTCAGGGTCAGTTCAAACGTCGCTTCGCCCTGAAACGTCCCGCCATAGGTCAGACCCGTTACCAGAACGGGGGCTGTGATGGTTCCAAAGTCCGGGATGATGAGCTGCGCCGAAAGGGTCTCCTGCCCGAAAAAGGCGGCTCGGATGAGCGCGTCAGACGTCGCATCTCGGAACACGCCAGACCCCGTCACAGAGACAGATCGAATACCGGCTTCGGGCAACAACTCCGTCCAGCCATTCGAGGCCTGGTCTGTTACATCAACCGTCTTGCTGTTGAAGCTGATGGATTTTGTTCGCAGGCCAGCCACAGTGATGAAGCTGCCATCTTGTTCGATTTTGACCAGCATATCGCGGCCACGTTGAACACTCATTCTGTGCTCCTATTGAGAAATATTGGGGGCGATGCGCGTGATCGACAGGCGCAACAGACCGTGAAAGGTAATCCCATCACGCGCGCGGATCGCATCGACATAAAGCGGCAACACACGATGCGGCAGCGCGGCATCAAGCGCATCTGCCACTGTTCGGATCAGCGCCAGCACTTCGGCACGCCCTTCATACTGGCTCCACACATGAAGCGTGATTTGGTGGGTCGACTGCGGCGCGTCGTCTGCACTCGTATCCGTCGACCGCATATCGCCATAGGTGAGATAGGGATAGATCGGGTCCTCAGGTGTTTCATCAAACGCACGGACAGGATCACCCAAAGTGATCCTCAGTAAATCACTGTCACTAATCGCGGTGTGAAGCTCCGCTTGGGTCGCTAATGCGGCATCCGCCAAATTCAGCATCGTCATCGGACCACCTCCTCACAAATGAGGTGCAGGCGCTCACGCCGTGTATCAGGGTCAGAGGCTGCGACGACCCGCAAGGTTCGCCCCCGCCAAACCAGCCGAGCCCGCAAGGGAAAATCTGAACGATAGCGGATCGTCACCCGATAGGATTGAATGACAGAGAGCCGCCCGTTGTCAGCTGTTTCGCTGATGGATTTTGGTTCAACGCCTGCCCAAATGGCGCGAACAAAATTCCAGCTCGTGACCGTGCCGCCAATGTCATCGGCAATGCGTGCGGGCGCGTAGAGACCGACCCTGTGTCGTAACTGCCCAATCATAGCCCGAGTACCCGATAAGGCATGGTCAGCGCGTCGACCATTAAAGGCATCGTGTCTGCTGGTGCATCGCGATGCTCATAGCCGTGTGCCACCAGGAGCAAGATTGCCTGTCTTAGCGGCGCAGGGATATCGGACTGATTGGGGCCATATCCCGCCGTGAACTCGATTGTGACAGGCGCGCCCGAAGACACCATCACCTGAGCAGGACGGGATAGTAGTTTTGCTGTGAAATCCGCCGTGTTCAGCCCATCAATTGATACGTCATCAACGGAAGAGACCGGCCATCGCGGCAAAGGAATGTCGCCGCCGTCAAACCGCTCCAAACGCATGGACCGCTCAATCATCGCGACGTTCAAGCGGTCTTCCAACTGTTCCCGCGCCGAGCGGATCAGTGTCTCAATCAAATCATTTTCATCGTCATGGTCGATGCGTAGGAAGCTTTTAGCCTCATCGAGC
The DNA here is from genome assembly GCA_038526555.1 of Pseudomonadota bacterium. Taxonomy (GTDB): domain Bacteria; phylum Pseudomonadota; class Alphaproteobacteria; order Caulobacterales; family Maricaulaceae; genus Litorimonas. The sequence continues at coordinate 1,705 of JBCBGR010000112.1, read as the reverse complement.
GAGACGGGCTCAAGCGGTGGCGGATGAATGTCAGTGAGCATTGGCAATGTTCCTTTGGGCAAAGAAAAACCGCCCTCGAAAGGGCGGTCCGAGAGGTGTAAGTTTGTGGCGTCAGGATCAGCTACTGAACTTCAGGAGCGCAATCGCATCACGATCTTGAACGCCGCCGCCGACACGTTTGGTCGTGTAGAAAAGGACGTAGGGCTTCGCGGAATAAGGGTCGCGCAACACACGCACGCCCTGTCGATCTACGATCAGATAGCCACGACGGAAATCTCCGAACGCGACAGCAAAGCCATTCGAGGCCATATTCGGCATATCTTCGGCTTCAATGACCGGATAGCCGAGCAGCGCGCTCGCCCCCTGATCCGTGCCCGGTGTCCAGACATAATTCCCATCAGCGTCTTTGATCTTCCGAATGGCCGACAGAGTGCTGCGGTTCATGACAAAGCTCGCACCGGGCCGGTAACGCGATTCAAGTGAATAGATCAGGCTCATAAGCGTGTCATACTGATCGCCTGATGCGAAGCCGCCATCGACGCCCGTCACAATTTCCTGCAACGGATTTGTCTCAGCTTGGTAAGACAAAAACCCCTTCGGTTTGTTGACGCCGTCGCCAGACACAAAGGCTGCCGTTTCCTGGGCCGCAAAGACGTCCCGCACTTCCTCAGCCAGCCAAGCGTCGACATCGGCGACACTGTCATCAAGGAGTGATTGGGTTGCAGCGGGCATGGCGTAAAGCTCACCCGCTGGGAAGTTGAGCAGCGTCAGGGACGGCGCGGTCGTTTCCGGACGCGCATCCGTTTCTCCGACCCAGCCTGTCACGGCATCAGAGGTGCTGACAGGCTTGCGGAAGAGACCCGCCCCAATTTTGCGAACGGTCGCGATTTGGCGAATGGGCGAGGCCTCCGTCAGGACGGCATCAATCTGCATATCCGTTTCAATGGGCGCGACGTAGCCGCCATCACCATCGACGCTCGAAAGAGATTTAGCTTCGATCAGCGCCGTTTCATCGCCCGTTCGGATAAAGCGCGACCACGCGGATTTCGTCTCCGATGGCGCAGACGAAACCGCTGGCTGAGCGAGGCTCACTGAGAGCGTTTCAAGGCGTTTATTGAGCCTGTCTACTTTGGCTTCCAGCAAAGGGTCGGCGGCGGCTTTCTTTTCGATTTCGGCGAGCCGTTCATCGTTGGCCGCGCGGAAGGCGGCAAAGGTGCTGGCAAAATCATCTGACGGCGAACCCGCCATTTTTGTTTCAATTGTGTTGTCTTGAACCTGTGAGGTCACGCATATCTCCTATTATTGGCGTGTCTGTGTGGGTTTGAGGTCTCCGCCATGACTGTGTCGATGCGCGCGGACGGCAGCATCGGAAAGGCGACGACCGAGACTTCGTGAAGGTCGAGATCGAACAGATCCCGCGTTCCCGGGGACGGGCCATCGCGTGATCGTCGGGTCCGATATCCAATGGACAGCCCTGTCACGCGACCCCGCTCAATCAGGCGCTGAAGGGTGGGGTCAGTCACCTCCCCTTCGACACGCAGACCCGTCTGATCTTCAAACGCTCGGACCCAACGCCCCACAACATTTTGATGATCTCTCAACATGGGTAAGGAACGCGTACGGGATAAAAGCGAGGGTGCGAACGCACCCCGCTTGACCAGATCACCGCCCGCATCCCGATCCTCAAACCGAGAGGCGTAACCGC
>JBCBGR010000111.1:0-8083 GCA_038526555.1 Pseudomonadota bacterium | reverse complement strand
CTTGAGCTAGAAGCATCTTTGGCTTTCGAAAATGGACTATACTTCGATTTTAACGGCAACATTGTTTCTGGTGATGAAGATCTTGGAAACCGCAATGATGTCGATGCTGTGCCGACTGGTGTCGTAGACTGGAGACAGCGCGCCCAAGACTCTTACCGGGGGACTGTTGGTTACCGTTTTAATGATTTTATTGACGCAAGTATCGAGGCTGTTCATTTGGCTGGAGACACACGCCAAAGATCGTCGAGAGGCAATATAAGCACACTAGAGGTTGATAGTGCGACGTTCTTCAACGCTCGTGCAACGATCCGTCCTAGCGGAGAGGCGTTTGAAAACACGTCCATCCGTATTGGTGTCGAAAATGTGCTCGATGAAGTTTACTCGCCCGTCATCTCGATCCGCAATGGCGTTGGCCGGAATTATAAAATCACATTGTCTCAGGTATTCTAAGGAATTCTGGATGACAGATTTGAAGGCGCAGCGTTCAAGACTGCGCCTTCTTTCAGTTACTAATCGGATACGAGATACGCACTATCCGTTGATCAATTTTCCCCAGAAAGTCACTTACAATGACGCTAATCACAGATCTTTACGACCTTGGCGGTCCTGTCTTAATGATCCTTCTGATCATCTCGGTCTTCACGCTGGCCCTCATCTTTTACAAAGCTTGGCAGTTTCAAACGGCACGGGTTGGAAAAGGTGGCGCAATCAAAGAGGCTTTAAGCAACTTTGATAAAGGCGATCGTGAAGAGGCATACAAGTCTATCGACGGTTCCCAGCATTTTCTAGCCAGTGTGGTTGAGTCTGGGTTTTATCTTAGCGATCAGTCTATCGAGACGACCTGTTTGAGTGGTCGGATTGAGTCTGAAGCCGAGCAAGCCATTATACCTCTGGAACGCGGTTTTCGCGTTCTTGATATTGTTGCGCAATTGGCCCCGCTTCTCGGCCTTCTAGGCACCGTTATTGGTATGATCGAAGCTTTTCAGGCCTTGCAGGGCGCAGGTTCGCAAGTGGACCCTTCCTTACTCGCAGGCGGTATCTGGGTGGCACTACTGACGACCGCTGTTGGCTTAAGTGTTGCCATGCCGACCTCAGTCGCTTTGACATGGCTTGAGTCCAGAATGGATAATGAACGTAACCTTGCGGATCATGCGGTCGCCGTCATTACGGCACCAAAACTCAGCACAACTCGCCCCTAGTTCAAAAGACAAGCAACCGCTGGATCCATGTCCCTCAAACGACAGATAACCCGACGACGCGCATCCATTACGTCACTGATTGACGTGATTTTCCTGCTTCTACTTTTCTTCATGCTGGCCTCAACATTTTCCAAGTTTTCTGATGTTGAGGTCAGTGTTGCACAGTCCTCTACAGGGACTTCTGCCGAGGGTTCTCAGTCACTGTCTCTTTTAATCGAGCCCCGTCGTTTGATAATTGACGATCAGATTATATCCGAAAATGAAATGCGGTCAGTTCTTCAAGACCTCCTGAAGCAGGACGCTCTTACGATATCAATCCAAGCTACGGACGAGTGTAATACTCAAAGACTTATCAGCGTATTCAACATGCTTGGCGGAATAGAAGGCCTTAGTCTCGTCGTGGTGGATCCGCGATGAAAAAACGACGACAGTCCACTAAAGCTGAACCGACAGTCTCCTTGATTAATATCGTTTTCCTTATCCTGATCTTTTTTATGGTGGCGGGGACACTTTCGACACCTTCAGAACAAGTGGCTTTTGTTCAAACAGAAGGGTTGGAGTGTTGCACATCGCCCGACGCTGTGGTGGTGACTTCTTCTGGTTCTATGTTTTGGGACGATCGGGAGTTCTCTTCTGTGCGTGCCCTCTTGGACGCTAAAGACGATGATCTCTCATTCATTCGTATTCTGCCCGACAAGGACCTTCCAGCCAATCAACTTCTCTCTTTAATTGGCACGCTAAAGGATAATGGCGCGCAGAGAATTGTCGTAGTGACCGAACATACGTTATGAGCGATCACTTCAACCTGTCGAGATATTCAATCGTGTGGCTGGCTGCGCTCGCCTTGCATATTATTGTGCTCTTACTCTTCACGGCGAGTAAGCCTGATGATGCACTTATTCGAGGCGGCGCTGTCTCCGTTGGGTTTTCCACGCCGGCTTTTGATATGGCGAGTGGAGGAAATGAGGGGCAGGGCGCTAGCGAAGAGACAGAGAACGAGACTGCAAACGCCCCGCAGCCTGAAGCTCCATCAGAGGATGAGGAGCTTCCGATCGCCGAAGAAGAACCCGACTTCGTTCAGAAACAGCAATCAGAGCCAGAGCCCGTAGTAGATTCTGAGCCTGTTGAGCCTATTCAGCCTGCGTCTCCCCTTGTTCGCGACGAGGTGAAGCCAGCAGCTCCGATCCAGGACACTATCTCAGAGTCAATTCCTGAGCCTGTTCAGCCTGAAACCGCTGCTGCACCGCCACAGCAAAATCCTTCCGCACCTCAAACGCAAGAAACGTCTCAACCGACAAATGCTTCAGCCTCGACTCCGCGAGCCGACGAAAGCAACAGCGAAGAGTCAGGGCAGCCTGAAACAAACATCCAAACAACAGCAGGAATTGGCGAGCCAAACAATCATTCAGAAATGACCTCATCGGCGAGCGGAGGCGCGACAGACACAGAAAACACATCCACTGTCGCCGGGAATTCGGCTGATGAGAATTATAAGGGGATTGTGATGAAGCACCTTGCCCCGCGTGTCCGTCGTTTGCGGGCTTCAGGGGCAGGGGCGTCTGTTGTTGGGTTTACAATTATGATGGACGGTGAAGTGGAAGATGTGAGAGTGGTTAGCAGCTCAAATTCCAATCGGTTTGATCGTGAAGCCCTTCGCGCTGTTGCACGATCAGCGCCCTTTCCAATTCCACCGGGAGACGTGAATACAAACTTTACTGTGCGAATTACGGGCCGTTAAAGAGGCTTGAAGAGCTTTAAATTTTGTAGCTAGAATAGCATATCTAACTCATCCTACGGCTATGGCTTAAGGGTATTCAGCTTAGCGTTTCTAGTCTTTAATTTCCGTCGGATTTCCATTCTTTAGAAACGTCTCTAAGGTCTCGAGCAATTGCTCAGAGAATGTCTCACATTCTTCGGAGCTCCTGTGCAGGAACCAGCGATCAAATTCGCGAGTTACAGGCTCTGAAGTCATCCCGCCTCAGACTTATTGGTCTTGCGCCCAAAGGTATAAGACCAGTGCAAAAACTGCAGTCCTTTAGGCTTTAATGTCAGTATCAAGATCACGTTGATCGTACATAATGTTGCGACACCGCAGGCAATCACAAGACCGAAATCCCAACGAAAGAGAAACATCGTCCAAATGAGGAAGATGGTGATCAAAATCCATCCAACGCGTTTCATTCGCGTCGATATCTGAATCGTCAATTTCTCGCCAAATATCTCTCGCTGATGCTTTGGCATGGCGGCACAAAGATAGGCGAAGCCCAGAAAAGCCAGTAGGAAAGAGATCAGTCCTGCCATGATTTTATTCCGCGGGTTCCAATGCAGAAGTCTCTTGCTGCCTAGAATTGTTCGGTTTCGTGACGATGTGATGCTTCTTGGAGGCTTTATGCGCAGCATATGCAAAGCCAGCAGCAATGACTAAGAACCATAGATCAACGCCTGCGAGGGCCATGTCTCCGGGACGGCCGGGCATGGGAAGCGTATTACCCAAGTGTAGAGATGTAGTTGCCGCATTGAGAACTGGAAGAATAGCAAACGCGATTGCAGCTATCGCCAACTGCTCGACCCAAGCCTTAGAGGGCTTGCGGACCAAAGAATGGAGGATGAGCGTAAGCCATGTCAGAAATAAGATATGAACCTCCCATTCTGCGCGTTCAGTCAGATCGATAGGGAGTAAACGATTGGCATAGAAATAGGCCGCAATGGCTGTCGCCAGTCCTGCAACAACGCCTACATTTAGTCGCTCGATAATAATCAAGTTGCGTTGAGCTTTTTCATTGTCGCGCAATTTCTGGCGACGTTTTGTCGTCCATAAAACTAGCCCGGTGGCGATCATGCCAGCGCCAAGAAGACCAGAAATGAAATAGAGAATTCTGAGAATAGGTCCGGCAAACAATCCCTCATGAAGCCCTTCAAAAATATCCTGAAAGCTACTTGTGTTGCGAATATCTCGGGTCAAAAGTTCCGTTATGGTGCCCGTTGTCCCATCAAAAATGATATGAGGGGTGTCTCGCATGATCGATTGGTCAATCTTCCCGTGGAACTTAATTGTCGAGGTTTCATCGCCTGGATTAGTGATCAGGGCATAAACCATTGGCTCGCCTGGAAACTCTGTCTCGAACTTATCTAAAAGGTCTGAGAAATCCGCTAGGGGAAGCTCAACCCCGCTGCGTTCTACAGGGGGTTTTACACCAAACATTTCTTCGCTGACTGTGGCGACAGTTGTTTCGTCGTAGCCATATTGAGCGACAAAGATTGGAAGGAAAAACGTGGTAACGATCAGTAAGATCCCGGAAAAGGTGATCATGATCTGAAAGGGCAATGTCATTACGCTCACAACGTTATGAGCGTCTAACCAGGACCTCTGTCCTTTGGAGAAGCGAAGCGTGAAAAAGTCTTTGAAAATTTTCTTGTGGGTGATGATCCCAGACACAATGGCAGCAAACATGAAAATGGTTGCCAGCCCGGCTATGATTTCCCCGACTTGTCTTGGAACATAATGAAAAGTCCAGTGCATTCGGTAGAGTGTTTGTCCACCGCCTGTATCTCTACCCTCAGGCGCTATGGTTCCATCGGTGAGCAGTTCCATATCCTCCCGGACAGTTTTTCCCTCTCCATCCTGATACATGAGAAAGACGCGGATATAGGGAGAAAAGGAGCGTTCGTAGGGCAGAAAAATCGAGAAGGTCGTCACATTTGAGTAGTTTTCTTCAACGTGTTTCTTTGCCACGTTCATCAATGGTAGTGGATCTGAATACTCAATCGCAGGAGCGCGTTCAGGCTCCATCCAAGCGTCGAGCTCGGAGTCGTAATAGCCTGCAGATCCAGTCAGGAACATGAAGTAGAGAACCCATCCGAACAGAAGGCCTGTCCAGGTATGAGCCCAAGACATGGATTGCCTTAAGGTCTGCATTATCCGAAAAACCCCCTACGCAGGACGAGGATCGCACCGAATATTATGGTGGTAATCATTATATCCCGTAGACCTCTCCACCACGTTGGAACAGCAAAGACATAGATGAAAATCGCTGTATAAATCAGACCTGCAATAAATAGACTCAAGAAAGTTGCTTCTGGACGGTCTATTGGGAGCAAGCTTGTGAACCCAGAAGATATGATCACTGTAGCAATATATCCCGGCAAGATCGCGATGATCAGACGTGGCCAAGGTGACGGCTGCTTCTTACGAAGCTTCCGTTTCTTGGGCTTTAAGCCTTGATCAACCTGAGCGGTCTCCATAAGGAAATCCCCCGTACCTCTATGAAATCGTAAGCCTCAATTTAACCCGCATTCATTTTGATAAGCGACATCAAAGATTACAGCACTAGCATTTCTTTATTGCTATTGCGAGTGATTATCAATAGCTATGTGTCAACTTCAGAATTTGTCACATAGGGGGTCATCGTGACCTACGCACCTGGCCAAAAGTCGGTTATTCTCTCATTCGCCAGTGTCATGGCATTGTCCGCGTCTCATTGCGCGATGGCGCAAGTCACGCAGGATGAGGTGATCGTGACAGGGCAAAAGATCGAACGCTCTCTGCAGGATACGCAGGCGAGTGTTGAAGTCATCACTGCGCTCGACATTCAGGAAGAAAACATCATCAACCTCGTGGACGCAATTGAGCGTTCAGCCAACGTCACCACGACAGATGGCTCAGGGTTTACGATCCGAGGCGTTAACAATGCGAGCGTCTCCGGAGCAGGTCAGGGGAACTTGGCCACCATCTATGTTGATGGATTTGCTTTACCGCGTACAGCTTTGTTTGGGGCACCGAACGAATTTTGGGATGTCTCACAGATCGAAATCTTGAGAGGCCCTCAGTCCACTTTGCAGGGTCGCGCATCACTAGCAGGTGCGATCATCATCAACACCGCTGATCCGACTTATGAAACAACCGGGCGCATCCGGGCGATCTACACAACCGATGAAGATCGCTACAGCGTCGGCGCGGCGTTTGGAGCACCAATTATTGAAGATCAGGTGGCTTTCCGCGTTGCGGCAGAAGTGTCTGAGTCAGATGGCTTCACCTTCAATCCAGTTCTTGGCATTCCCGCTGATCGGATTGAAAATGAGACCTATCGTGGGAAGCTTTTGATCGAACCCGATGCCATCCCTGGTCTCGAAGTTGTGCTGAGTTACAATCATCAGAAATCCAGTGATGGCGACTCATTCAATACGCTCAATGTCGCTGACCCTGAAGAGACGCGTATCCTCCCTCTCAACACAGATAGCCGTTTCGAGACGGTCATCGACATCGCAACAGCAGTTATTGATTATGAATTTGATGATACTTGGTCTGTTACGTCCCTGACAGGTTGGAATAAGGTTGACTATGATACGATATCCGACGTTGATCGTGACCCGGTAGACACCTCAACCAATACGTTGGACCAAACGGTTGAAACGTTCCAACAGGAACTCCGGCTTACCTACCAAGGTGATAATATCGAAGCGATATTAGGAGGCTTTTACTCGGTTGAGGATACACCCAGCAGTGTGTCTGAGGGAAGCACATCTGTAGATCTGACTGGTCCAGTCGGAATCATTCTGAATAGTCCTCTGTTTCCGGTTCAACTAGATCCAGCTACTCAGCAATTTATTATCAGTCAGTATTCCGGTGACTTTATCTTAAATACCTTCGGTGACTTCACACAAGAAATAGAGACCTATGCGATCTATGCGGATGGGTCGTGGGATTTGAGTGATCAATGGACCCTCTATGCCGGTTTCCGGTACGATATTGAGCAGCAATCTAATGGGAGCTCGACAATTATCTCGTTGGCCACGCCGCTCCCGACATCGACAAACCCCCTACTGGGTCAGGTGTTTGGTGCTCTCAACGGGATCGTGAATTCAGAAGTTCAAGCCTCAAATACCCCGCCATGCGTGAACGGTCTGACCGAGCCTCCTTGTGGGTTTGAGTCTGATGAATTTGGTGGTTTCCTCCCAAAGTTTGGCATTGGTTATAAATTTGACGAGGATCGCAGCGTCTCTTTCACGGCGCAACGCGGCTATCGATCAGGTGGCACGGCGATTAATGTCGCAAACGCGACACCCTACCAATTCGATCAAGAATTTACTTGGAACTATGAGCTTGCGCTTCGGTCTGAGTGGTTCAATCGCGATCTGACCTTGAACGCGAACTTCTTCTACACGGATTGGACAGACCAGCAGGTCCGCGTCCTTCTCGACCCGACCAACATTTTTGATACGGAAATCCAGAATGCGGGGTCCTCTTCTATCCGTGGGTTTGAAGTCGAAGCCTATTATGACGGCATTGATGACCTGGGTCTTTACGCATCGGTCGGGTACGCAAAAACGGAATTTGAAGAGTTCTTCGTCAATCGCGGAGCCTTTAGGTTCGATTTCTCAGGAAATGAATTTTCACAGGCGCCCAACTGGACGATCAATGCGGGTGGAACATGGCGCCCCGCCGAGAACTGGATCATTAACGCGAACGCAAATTATCGCGACAGCGCCTTCCTGCGGAATGACGATTTCCAACTCAGCAAAGATGTCGAATCTCGTTTGCTGGTCAACTTCCGGGGAGGTTGGGAGAACGAGAATTTCGGGATCTATATCGCAGGCAACAACCTGTTTGACGACAGCTATGTCATCTCACAGTTTCCAAACCTGACGGGACAAACCGATCCAACCGTGCAGCCGACTTTACAGAATGCTGTTCCAGCGACACCGAACTTTGCACAGTACGGTAACCCGAGAACCTTCTCAATTCAGTTTGAGGCAAAGTTCTAACTCTATAATTAGGTCTGTAATCATTGAGCATGCGAGCTGATTTGTAAGAATGGGTGGCTAGTTATCGATCCTACGCCCACAATGCGTGTCGAATAGACTTAAGCATTTCAGACGTAGGATCG